>JAIEMH010000408.1 GCA_019752245.1 Flavobacteriaceae bacterium | reverse complement strand
CCCCGTGCAAACCACCGGAAACCTTGTAGGAATCCTTGTCGAATTTACCTCCGGCGCCGATTTTGGTCATGACTACTTCAAGCGCCGAAACGCCTTCCTTTTTGTGCAAATCAACCGGAATTCCACGTCCGTTGTCTTCTACTGAAATTGAATTATCTTCGTTTATAAATACTCCAATAGTATCACAATGACCTGCTAATGCCTCATCTATTGAGTTATCAACTACTTCATAAACTAAATGATGTAAACCTCTAACGCCAGTATCGCCAATGTACATTGAAGGACGCATTCTTACGTGCTCCATTCCTTCTAATGCTTGAATACTATCGGCTGAATAACTATTTTTTTTAATCTCGTCGCTCATATTAAATTGTATCGTAAGTATGAATTTTGTCTAACACGCAAATATATAAAAGTAAAGATGATTTTAAAGTCTTTTAAGCGGTTTTGAATGGTAAGTTATCAACATTTTACTCTTAATAATTTTCATAGCGTTTAAAACAGATAAAACTTAGCTAGAAAAAATTTGGTAACTGTTTTTTTTTTTTGTAATTAATAATATGCTCTTATACTTTTGAGAAGAGAAATTTAAGAAATTAGTTTACTGTTTAGATTGTTTTAGAAGTAGCTAGCAAGTTATACCAAAATTATATTTTTGAATTTTCCATTACCGATAAGTTTAGCCCAGATTGCAACGGCATCCTTTTTTTATTGATTGGCATTTTTCTTGCCAAGCAATAAAAAAAGATATAGTGGAAAGCTGGAAATAGCTCCTAAAAACCTTAATTCAACAAAAAACGCTCACCATTGCTGATGAACGCTTTTAAACAAACAAACTAAACTTCAATTTATAATCTAAGGATTATATTGTAATTGTTGATTTTGCTATTTCAGTATCGGCTTGCACGTGTGCTGCATTTGCCCTTCCTGATGGATCTTGATTTTCTTGCCATTTTGGTATCCATTTTCTAACGGTTTGTGCCGCGCTTACTTGTGGATAATATTTATGGAAAATAGTTCTGTAAAAATAGGCTTCTTTGGTTGTTGGAGCGTTGTAAGGAAAAGTAATTGCTGCTTTTTCTAATTGCTCATCTGTTACTTGTGTAGCGCAATATTCTATTAATTGGTCGATCCAGTTGTATCCAACTCCGTCTGAAAACTGTTCTTTTTGACGCCACAAAACTTCATCTGGAAGATATGGATTGTCTGGCGTATCAAATGCTTTTCTAAGAATATATTTTTCTTTTCCGTCGTAGGTTTTTGGCTGTTTTTCTTCGCCTTTTATTAGCATAGAAACATCTAAAAATGCTTTGTCTAAAAACGGAACTCTAGCTTCTAGTCCATGAGCCATTGTTGATTTGTCGGCACGAAGTAAATCGGCAGTAAATAACTTTTGAACTCTTTCTATAGTTTCTTTAGTAAAATCTTCTGTTGATGGTGCGTTTCTGAAGTACAAATAGCCCCCAAAAATTTCGTCTGCACCTTCGCCAGAAAGAACTACTTTTATTCCCATATCGGTAATTGCTTTTGACAAGAAATACATTGGTGTACTTGCTCTTATAGAGGTTACATCGTAGGTTTCAAGATGCCAAATTAATTTATCTAGAATTTCGATTCCTTGCTCGATAGTAAAGTGAACTTCGTGGTGTTTTGTGCCTAAAAATTCGGCTACTTTTCGAGCGGCTTTTGCGTCTGGAGCATCGGCATCAAGACCAATTGAAAATGAATGTAAATCTTTTCCTTTTTCTTTCAATAAACGCGCTGCAATTGATGATGTTAATGACGAATCTAATCCGCCAGAAAGTAATACTCCAATGGGCACATCACTCATTAATCGTTTGCGAGTTGCTTCTGTTAAAGCTTCTCTTATAGCAACTAAATCTAATTCTTTATCACATTTTTTATAATCTTCATATTCTGGTTTGTAGTATTTTACAAATCCAGTTTCTGCTGTATAATAATGTCCTGGAGGAAAAGTTGAAAATGTTTTGCATTGGTCAGCAATTGGTTTCATTTCTGAAGCAAAATAAACTCTTCCTCTTTCATCCATTCCATAATATAATGGCTTTACTCCTAGCGGATCGCGACCAGCAATATAGTTATCACCATCGATTACTACAAAGGCAAAATCACCGTCTAACATATCAACAAAATCGTTACCAAATTTTTCGTAAAGATGCACAATTACTTCAGAGTCTGATTTGGTTCTAAAAGTATGATCTTTTAAAATTCCTTCTCTTAATTCTTGATGGTTGTAGATTTCTCCATTGTGAATCATCCATGCAGACGAAGTTCCTTGAATAGGTTGTCTACCCGAATGCAAATCAATAATTGATAAACGCTCATGACTTAATATGTGTCCGTTTTCAGTTATATGGGTATCACTTTCGTCTGGACCACGATGTGACATTCTTTTAGAAAGTTGTTTTACTAATTGTTCGTCTTTTCCTTTTCCTATAATTGCTAATATTCCGCACATAATCTTATTCTTTTATTGAGAAAAACTCAATTGTTATTTTATTACCTATTTATAAAGCAAATTTCAATAATTAGTCAACATATTAAAACACAATATCTAAAATTAGTTTTAATTTATAACTAAAAATTAATTATTTATTAAAATATGTAACTTATTAATAAATCTTGTGGAAATTTAGGTACTATAACTAGGATAAAAGTATTTTCAAATAAACTTGTAAATACATACAAAAAAAAAAAAGGAATTACTAATCTAAAGAAAATATAGTATTCATCTATAGAAAATGAAGTTTGAACGAAATAAATAAATGTAAGTTAAACGGTTAACTATTTTTACATACGATTTTGAAACAAAGTAAACTTTATAAAATTAACAATTATGACGAAAAAATATACTTTTATATTATTGTTATTTCTTAATAACATAATTACTGCTCAAGTTGGAATTGAAACTACAAGTCCAACTGCAACATTGGATGTAAATGGAAAATTAAGAGTTAGGAATTTGCCTAGTTATAATTCAGAACCAGCAATTAAAGATTCTATTGTAATTTCTGATGGTCTTGGAAATATCAAAAGGGTAAGTTCAAAACAAATTTATAACAACAATATTAAAACTTTTGTTAAAGGAAGTTTTGCAAGTACTGCTACATTATCATTATCGATATTATCTGGAAGTGTAAAAATTCCATTTGATTTTGTAGATTTTGATGTAAATACAGAGTTTAATACAACTACTAATTCATTTTCACCAAAACAAGATGGCATTTATGAAATTAATGTGCAAATAAAATCTGGCGGAGTACTGAGTGCTTCAACCAACTTTGGCGTTTCTATTTTAAATAATGGGGTTATTGTTAATAGAAATAATTTTCCAAATGTTGGTGTATTAGGCGTAAATGTTACTCCGCCAATAAGATATTTGAATACTTTAGTACAATTAACAACAACTGACATAATAACTTTTAGAATAAATTCTGATTTGCTTTCTATTACTCTATTGGGAACAAAAGAAGATTGTTTTTTCACTATTAAACAAGTGAGATAACCAGTAACTTATATAATTTATAGACTATTTCAGATTAACTAATTTTTTCAATTTTAAATTTCGTTGTATTAATCTCAAACTCAAAACCAACTTCATTTCCTATTAATTTACTTCCTAATGGTGATTGTGGTGAAACGGCAATTATTGTTTTGTCACCTATAGTAATTTTTGGTAAAGCTGCACTTATAAAAAGTAACATTCCATTGGCTTGAACTAAACTGCCAAGTGCAATTCTACTATGATTAGAATTGGCATCAATTTTATCAATAATGGCTTTTTGAGCTAAAATTTCTTTCAACTTGTGATTGAGTTTTTCTTGCTCTATGTGCATCATTGACAAAGCTGTTTCGTGTTTATCGCCAGCTGAACCTTTGGCATCGTTTTGTGCGTCTTCTGTTAAACCAGAAATCATATCACGAAAAACATCGATTCTGTCTTGTAGAAGTTCGTTGTAGCGTTGTAGTATTTGGATTTTAAAATTTGACATTTTAGATTTTTAAATTATTGGATTTTTTGATGTTTTAAATTTAACTAAAAAGACTTTTTAGAATGATAAATCTAAAAAGTCTCACTAGTATATTATTATTAAAATTGTCTAAAAATCAAATTTATAATTTGCTCCAACCAATCCTTGAACGCCTTGCACTGGATAGTTTACCCATTTTTGGTAGTTTTGATTGGCTAAATTATTACCTTTTAGGAAGAACGTTAAACGATCGCTGTATTTGAAACCTACATGCGCGTTTAAGTCAAAATAATTGTCTAATGTTGTTGTCTCGGTTGCAAATGTTGGTGGAAAAATTGCTATTGCAGTTTGAACAAATGTGATGTCTTTGCGCTCTCCAACAAAGAACACGTTTAACCCAGCATACCATTTAGATGTAATATTAAAGTCTAAATTAGAACTAATTTTTAACGATGGTAAATTCCATGCTTCTGCTTGAGTATCGGTTGTGTAACTGCTGAAAGTTCCGCTAATTCCGAAAGATACATTTTTAGAGAAATCGGCTTTCAATTCTCCAAAGAAGCTCACTGTTTTTACATCATCATAAACTACATCAAACGAATTTCCATTGGCATATCCTTCTTTGTTAGTATTATAATAGGAAAATGAATTTCTTAAAAATAATGCTTTAGAACCTTCATTCATGTAGGAACCACGAATGTTATAACCAATAGTATTGGCTAATTTACCTTTTAATCCAACATAAATATCATAGCGTTGATCGGTTGGTGCAATGGCTAAAGTTGGTGAAACAAAGAAATTTTCTTGTGCAAACTCTTGATAAGAATTTTGTTTCAATCCGCCTTCTGCTCCAGCATAAGCAATCATTAAATCACCAACAACTTTATAAGATGCTGTGATGTTTGGATAAATAAAGAATTTATTCTTACCAGATTCTGTTGCCATACTGTAGAAAAATCCTGCTCCAAAATTTACCGATAAATCTTCTTTATTAATTTGAAAACTTGGCTTCACTCCTACATTTGTAAATCCGTATTTTATTTCTGGTCCGTTAAAATAATCTTTAGAAAATTTTCCATTGATGTAATCAAATACAAAGTCGGCTTTGATTTTTTCATCCATAAAATCGAATGCCAACGATGGTTTTGCAACCAAACGATTTTCGCCCGAAGAAAACGCATCCGAAAAACGATTGAATTTTATTGTTGCTTCTTTAAAAACACTTTCGCCCAGAGTCAATCTTCCGCCTAGCGAAATATTTTGATAGGTTTGCTTTGGATCAATGCTATTTAAAAAGGCATCTTTATCAGTAGGAATTAGATTTTCGTACAAAATTGGATTCAATCCATACCAATTATACATTTGACGTTGGTAACCCAAATCGGCATTCCAAGAAAGGTTTTTAGATCTACTTCCGTAAGTTAAATCAAGTCCAGTATTAGAAAATTTATCATCTAGCTCTACACCTTTTATTCCGCCTTGAGATGAAAGATGACGAAGCATTGCACCAACATAATCGCCACTTTCTAATGTTTGCGTTACAAACAATTCGGCATTAATATTTCCGTAGTTTCCAGCAGCTAAAGTGGCATAATTACTAAATAATTTTTCTTGTTTTTCTTTGTCAACACCAGCAGCTTTGCCTTTGGATGGCGTAAAAGTTGATGCCACGGGAAAAGAGAAAATATTATATAGAATATTCTCTTTTTTAGAAGTATCATCGTCTTCTAATGATGGTGTTTCTTTTACTTTAAAGGCATCAGAAATTGTTGGCGTATATGGTTTTACAACATTTACAACTTCGGTTCCTATGTCGCCATCTTTCTTTTGAGCAAAAGTAATTTGAGTTCCTAAAAGAACGGTAACTATTGCAATTTTATATTGGAAATTGATTTTCATGTTTATTTAATTTAAAGCACTTCGACTGCGCTCAGTGTGACAATAACTGTTTACTTAATGATTGACGAATTCGTTTTACTTTCTTCCGATTTTATAGTTTCTAGTTGTGTTTTTGCTTCTTGAACTACATCTGGAAAATCACTAAAATTATCGATAACACTGTCCAAAATTGATGTTGCCTGGAAACTATCTTTCATTCCATAATAGTTTTTAGCCATTACAATTAAACCTCTTGCACCAAAATATTTGTAACCAGAGTAATCTTTAGCCAACTTCTGAACCACTTTGTTAGAATCTTCAAACTTGCCGTCTTTATTTTTGAAATAAGCATCATAATAAAGTGCTTCGGCTGCTAATTCTCCTTTGGCTATTTTTAATAAATTGGCATAAGCTGTTCTTGCTTTTGCTTCGTCATTGGCTTTTATTGCAGAACGTGCAACGATAATTTGCGCATCACTTTTTACTTTATTATCCGTTTTTGGATTTGCCAATACTTTGTCGGCATAAACCACCGAATTTGGATAGTCTTTTTGCGCATAGTAAGCACGCATTAAATTGGCTTGCGCAAAAGTCACATTCTGAGGAAAATCGGCTTCTGTTTCTAGGCGTTTTAAAACTGGAATTGCTTTGGTAAAATCGTCTTTTTTCAAATAAATTTCACACAAACGCGCTAATGATTGCTCAGTATATTCACTTTTAGATTGAGCTATTACATATTCATAATTGGCTACAGAATTTGCTTCCAATCCGTCAGCATAATAGGATTGCGCTAAGTAGAAATTGGCTTTCAATGCATGAATTCCTTTTGGAAACTTCGCCACATAACTGCTTAAAGTTGCAATGGCTTGTTTGGTATTATTTTGTAGATATTGTTTTTCTGCCGCTTCATAAGTATCATTATCTAATTCTGTATCAGAAACTTCTACAAAATCTAACGTTCTTACCCAAGTTGCATATTCATCTACTTTTCCGTTATCTACATAAATTAATCTTGCTGTTGAAACTGCTTCCAAAGCTTCTGGCGTTCTTGGATAATCTGCAGCAACTTTTTTAAATTTAGCAATAGCTTGATCGTCTTTGTTGGCATTGTAATAAATTAATCCTTGACGCAAAACCGCTTTTGCAGCGTAAGAACCATTTTTAAATTCACTCAACAATTGGTCATAAGTTTTAATAGCTAAATCTGTTTTATTGTCGGCAACATAAGTATTTCCTAATTCAAACAAAGCATCATCACGATATTGCGATGTTTTGAATGTTTGCAAAAACTTATTGAAATCTTCAATTTTTTTATCGTTTTTACTTACAAATCCATAAGAAATTGCTTTTTGAAATGCGGCATAATCTGCATCAACACTTTTCAATTCTATAGCTTTATTGTAAGCATCCATTGCCGGCCAATATTTGGAAGTAACAAAACGACTGTCACCCAATCTCAAATAAGAATCATTCAAGCGAATTTTATCGTCTTTGGCAACATCAATAAAACTTTGAAAATAATTTCCGGCTTGATCGTATTCTTTTTGTTTAAAATAACAATAAGCGATGTTGTAATTGATGTTTTTAAATTCTGGTGTATTTTTAGCTTCCGACATTTCTTCAAATTGCTTAAAACTTAGCAATGCCTCATTGAAATTGTCTAAAGTAAATTCGGTTTCTGCTTTCCAAAAGGTTGCTCTTGCAGAGAATTTTGCATCTTTTTGTTCCTTAATCGATTTGAGAAACATTTTTTGTGCATCTTGATAATTTCCGTCAGTATACAATTCTAAACCTCTATAAAATGTTACTTTTTGATAAGCTAATCTGTTTTCTGGATTTTTATTTTTTTCTAATAAGGTTAATGCCTCTTTATAATTTTTAGATGTGATATAAGAATTAATCAGTAAACTTTCTATTTCATTTTTGCTTGGCGATGTTGGATATTTTGCAATAAAAGCAGACAAAACATCGGGAACAGATTGATACGAATTTCCGATTTCATAACTCAATTTAGCATAATTTAAATTGGCATCTTCTTGAATTTTCTTATCGAAATCCATTTCAGAAGCAATCTTAAAAGCGTTTAATGCCTGTTGCTTTTTATCGGTTTTCATGTAACTTTCACCCAAATGATAATAAGCGTTTTGAGCTACAAAGTCTTTACCATCAATAATTTTATTAAATTGTGAAATGGCATTTTCATAATCTTTTTGTTGATAATAGGTATATCCTAATTGATAGAAATCGGTATTGCTCCATTTACCTTTTTTACCGTTGTAGGCTTTCAAATACGGCAATGCTTCGTCATATTTTTTTAAATTGAAATAACTTTCACCGATAATTTTATTCAGTTCTGATTTTTCAATAGCAGATGATTTTGCCATCGCAACTTTTCCTAAATCGATAGCTTTTTGAAAATTTCCTAATTTGAAATTCATGTCAGCCTGAAAATAAGAAAGCTTTTCTTTGTATTTTTCTTCGCCCGAAACTTGGTCAAAATATTTTGTAGCTTCTTTGTAATCATCTCCTTCGTAGGCCATAAAACCTAAGTAATATTTTGCTTGCGAACCATATTCTTTAGAATTTGCTACTTTATTGAAATAGGCCGATGCTTCTTTCTTTTTGTTAGCGTTAAAATATGCATACCCTTTTTGGAAATTAAACTTTTCTAATTCATCATAAGTCAAAGCACTCTCGTCTACTTTATCAAAATATTGCAACGCTTGAGGATAATTTCCGTTTTCAAAATAGAATGTTGCAACACCAATGTAAGCCTGATTTTGTTTGGTAGAGGTTGGATAATCTGCCACAAAATCTTCCATTAATTTATCGGCACCGGATTGATTTAAACGAATAGCACAATTGGCAATATAGTAAGCGCAATCTGCTTGTACTTCTTGTTCTTTATTTGTTTGTTGCACTTTTTCGAACAGAATTTGAGCTGCTAAATATTGTTTATCAATATATAATTCGGTTGCTCTGTCAAATTGTGAAAGTTGACTGGTATAAATTGCCGATTGCTGCGCCGAAACTGTAGCGGAAGCAACCAATAAATTAAATTGTATGAAAGCTTTTATTTTACGCATTGCATTGTGTTTTTTATAATCATTCAAAATTATCATTCTACTATGGTATAACGAGAGAAAGTTTGGTTTTATTATAAACATTTTTCTTAACAATTCTATTTTAAAGACTAAAAAGATGATAGCCAAAGAGATGATAGACAGAAAAACAATGTCAATAAAAAGAAAAAAACTATTATCTATCAGTTTATTATCTATTATCTCCAACGCTACTCTCTTTTTGTTAAAATTTATTTTGAAAACCTACGTTATCTTATTACTTTTACCCGATAAACTAAATTTTTATGTCACAACCTGTACTAGCTTTAAACAATGTTACAATTTATCAAGAAAACAAAGTGATTTTATCGCAAGTAAATCTTGAAGTAAACCATGGTGAATTTCTATACATCATTGGAAAAACAGGAACTGGAAAAAGTAGTTTTATGAAGACTTTGTATGGTGATTTACCACTTACAGAAGGTGAAGGTCATATTGTAGAATATGATTTGGCAACACTTCAAGAAAAAGACATTCCTTATTTGAGAAGAAAAATTGGTATTGTTTTTCAAGATTTTAAATTACTTCCAGACAGAAATGTTTACAACAACATGCTTTTTGTATTAAAAGCAACTGGTTGGGTTGACGAAACTGAAATGCAAAATAAAATTGATGAAGTATTAGATAAAGTTGGAATGAAAGGTTTTGCAAATAAAATGCCGCACCAACTTTCTGGTGGAGAACAACAACGCGTTGCCATTGCGAGAGCTTTACTTAATGATCCCGAATTAATACTAGCCGACGAACCAACAGGAAATCTTGATCCACAAACAAGTGCCGAAGTTTTAGAGGTATTAAAAAACATCAATGCCAATGGTAAAACCATCATTATGGCAACGCATGATTATGCATTGTTGATGAAATTTCCATCAAAAACATTAAAGTGTGAAGATGGTGCTATTTTTGAAGTTGTTCAGAGAAGCGTTTAGGTTTATCGAATAGAAATTTCACTATTAAAACAAGTACAAAAGAAAAAACTGGAAGATGAAATCGATCGCCTTGTGAACACGAAATTCCAGATAATAAAATAGTATACAATACAAAAAAGCTCATTAAACTAAAAAAAGGTTCTTTCTTATAACATGCAAAAAACATATATACAGATAGAAAAAAACCGCAAATTGTAAGTAAAAAGTTCTGTGCTTTTGAAAGTACAAAAAAGAATGTTTTTGAAAACTCAAAATAAGCCGTGTTTTTGATATTGATTGTATAATCTAAAGATGTATTTCCTGCAGTTGTATTATCATAAACATCTGATAAATAAGCATAACAAAAGTAAAATTTATTACTTCTAACTTGATTTACCAAATCTTGTAACGCGACTTTCTTAGTTTCCGTATAGGGTAATGAAAAGATATAATCCATTCTAGGATTGTCAAGTTGATTCAATTTTTTTCCTTGACTTAAATACACAGCTTTGCTTCCTAAATAATTATAATAAGTCACCGAATCAATATAACTTATTGTAAAATCTCCGTATTGCTTTTTTAGAAGTCCGCATTGAACAAGTACAAGAAAAAAACTTCCATACAAAAACAGGATTGCCTTCTTATTGTAATTCTTCAAAATATCTTTGACAAAAAATAGTACGAAGAAAATCGCCAACAATTTAGCTCCAGGCTTTATCAACATTGAAATTGTAAAGATTGATAATGAAATTGATAGAAATAAAAATTTAGTAGTCTTATAGTATTTTTGAAGAAAATAAAAACCTAAAACAATAAAAAACAAATAGATATTTTCTGAATATAAATTAAAAATACAAATGCTACTTCCTATAAAAAAAATGGAAATTATAGCACTAAAAAATGACTTCTTTTGAGATAAAAAATTACATAAAATTTTAAAAACCAATACTGTTGATCCAATCCAGAAGAGAAAATTAATTGGATAACATGCTTTAAAGACTTCCCAATTGGTGCAACCAAATAAAAATGGAATACCGTGAATTAAAGCCAAAAAAATAGGCCTATAAGCATGTCCTTTTTGAAAGAAATACAAGTCATAGGCCGACTCAAAATAAGAATCGGCATCTGGACTTATCATATTTTGAATATTTAACTGCAAAATAAAATTCAAAAATTCTATCCACAAAAAACTAATTAGTACAATTAAAATTTCAAACTTATATTTAGAAAATAATGATTTCATAGTATTATTTTGAACAAAAATATAGAATTTATTGCATATTAAATTTAGAACATTAGATTTGTGAAAGAAATACTATTAACACCAAGAATTACTATTTATATCACAGATTAAGTTTTAGCTAATTGTAACTATTATATGTTTGCAAAAAAAACATTTTGGGGTTTTGGATTACTTATTTTTCTATTTGGAATTTTTCTATTTCTAGTAATGTTGTCAATTAATTATGATGACTTTATAAATCATTTGATACAATTTGGCAACGTAGCACTATCAAAAAAAGAGAAAATAGAGGCTATTTTTACTATTACAAGATTCAAATATTTACAATATATTATACCAATAGTAATTAGCATTTTTGGAATACTCATTTTATATTATTCTCAAGAAATTTCAAATTTCTTAAAGTTGGTAAATCGCAATTTATCTAGAGTAGTTCTGTTTTTTAGAGCATTATCCAAAGGCGAGAAATACTTACTTTTTTTTATTGTGGTAATTAGTTTCCTTATCAATCTATATCATGTAATTAATTTACCTATTTTCTATGATGAAGCATGGACTTATCGCAATTTTACACAAAGAGGTTTATTTATTTCTATTACTAAATATCCAGCACCAAACAATCATGTTTTACATTCTATTTTAACAAATTTAAGCTACTATTTGCCTTTTAGTACCACAATAAATCTCAGAATTCCAAATTTAATAACTGCATTATTTTCTAGTTTGCTATTCTTTTACACGTTTGCAAAAATGTTTGAAAAAAGAGTTGCAATGCTACTTTTACCTATTTTTTGTTTTGTTTTTGGAACTCTTCAGTACGCCTACCTTTCAAGAGGATATATGTTGGTTATTTTTTCTTTTTTGATATGTTTTTATTCCACCAAAAAATTAACATCTCAAAATGAAAATAACTATCGAAAACACCTAATTTACATATCTGTTGGTGGCTTACTCGGTTTTTGTACAATGCCTTCTTTTTTATATCCCTATTTTACTTGCATCTCTTATATTGTAGCTTATAAAATTATAAAAAAAGACTTTAGAATTATAAAATACATTGTATTATCTGGCATTGTTACAACTATTCTAGTGCTGTTTTTTTACACACCAATAATTATTGTATCTGGATTGGATGCAATTATTAATAATAAATATGTTGCATCAATTACTAGATTGGATGTTTTTGAAAATTTATGCAATCATTTCAATGAAACTTTTGGTTTTCTATTTGGAATAAAATTAATTTACTTACTACCATTACTGCTTTTTATGATTTATTATTTCATCAAAAAAAGGACAGAATCTTCTCTATTTGTAGCCTATTGCTTTTTAATTGCACCTATTTTACTTCTAGTTCAAAGCGTTATACCTTTTTACAGAACTTGGATTTATTTGATTATACCTTTTATATTCAGCATTGGATTGATATTAAGTGAAATAACAAAAAATAGAAAATTAAATGTACAGTTTGTTTTTGTAATGAATTTACTAATGTCAGTAGTTTTGGTTTTATTTTTTAATTACAAAATAAAATACGAACAAGAATTTTCCTTTCAATCCAGTAAAATAGCCAACTACGTTATGTCACACAACATCAAGAAAATTTGTTGTCATCATCCAATAATTGAAACTAATTTATTATATATTTTTGAGGTAAATAAAAAGAAAATTGCAATAGAATATTCAAATAAACCATTAAATAGAAACCAGATTAAAATTATAAATCAAAATTATGATCTACTAATTACATCTCAAAAACTGGAAGATTCGCCTGACTTGTTTTTTATTAATAATTGGAATAGTTGGGAAGCAAACACTTATCTGTATAAAACTAAATAAATTTTAATCTTGACTACTAAAAGTAATAGGAACAAGGTTTCAATAGAACGATAAAGACAAAATTAAAACCTTTAAATTCTCAATAAAATGGTATTAAGTATTACTATTTAACTTTAGAAATCATACTTTTGCTTTCTTACTAATGTAAACATAAACATGAAAACACTTTCTATAATTATACCGGTTTATAATGAATTCAAGACAATTCGTTTACTTCTCGATAAAATTGAAAGTGTTACTTTACCTCAAAACATCACTAAAGAAATAATCATTGTTGACGATTGTTCTACCGATGATACCTTAGTAATTATTAACGATTATATTTCATCGCATCAAGAAGTTTCAATTCAATTATTTAAACACGAAAAAAATAAAGGAAAAGGAGCAGCATTACACACTGGAATAAAAAATGCAAGTGGCGAATTTACTATAATTCAGGATGCCGATTTAGAATACAATCCCGAAGAATATTCAATTTTATTGCAACCTGTTTTGGATGGTTTTGCCGATGTAGTTTATGGATCAAGATTTATGGGTGGCAATGCACACAGAGTATTGTTTTTTTGGCACACAATAGGAAATAAATTTTTGACTTTTCTATCCAATATGTTTTCCAATTTAAACTTAACCGACATGGAAACATGTTATAAGTTATTCAACACCAAAATGCTACAATCACTACAATTGAAAGAAAAAAGATTTGGTTTTGAACCCGAAGTAACTATAAAAATAAGTCGAATCAAGAAAATACGAATGTATGAAGTTGGGATTTCTTATTATGGAAGAACTTATGAAGAAGGAAAAAAAATAAACTGGAAAGATGGAGTTCACGCCATTTATTGTATCCTAAAATATGGATTATTTCGTTTATAGAACATTAAAATTTACGCTTTGTCAAAACAAACAATCGTTATATCAGGAATTAACATGAAAGAAGGTGGTATTTTTACCATCTTAGACAATTGTTTGCAAAAGTTATCCAAATATGTTGAAAATAAAGATATTAAAGTCATTGCTTTAGTTCATGATAAATCTAAATTTAACTATGCCAATATTGAGTTTTTTGAATTTCCTGAAGCTAAAAACTCATGGTTAACACGTTTGTATTTTGAATATTTTTACTTCAAAAAATTATCAAAAGAATTTAAACCTGATATTTGGTTTTCGTTGCACGATGTTACTCCGAATGTGATTGCAAAAAAAAGATTTGTTTATTGCCATCATCCAACAGTTTTTTATAAATCTACATGGTATGATTGGAAATTTGATTATAAAATTGGTGTTTTTTCAATTTTATACAAATACTTGTTTCAAATTAATATCAAGAGAAATGAAGCTGTTTTTGTACAACAAAATTGGATTAAAACCGAATTTGAAAAAATATACAATATTAATAATGTAATTGTTAGTAAACCAGAATATACAGAAGAAATATCTTTAGATAAAGTAAACTTAGATTCAAATAAAACGCACTTCTTTTTCCCTAGTTTTCCTAGAACTTTTAAAAATTTCGAATTGCTATTTGAAGCTATTGAATTACTTGATGCTTCGATAAAAAACAAGATAAAATTTCATTTTACAACTATAAAAGACAATCCGCATAAATTTGCAAAATATCTTTATAAAAAATACGGTTCAATGCCTCAAGTAGATTTTAAAGGTTGGATTTCAAGAGAAGAACTATTGAAATTGTACAATGCTGTAGATTGCATTATTTTTCCATCAAAACTTGAAACTTGGGGATTGCCTCTTACAGAAGCTAAAGCATTTGATAAACCGATATTAGCAGCCAATTTGCCTTACGCTAAAGAAACTGTTGGCAACTATAAAAAAGTATCTTTTTTTGATGTTGAAAACCCAAAACAAGTAGCTCAATTAATCACTGATTTTGTAAATAAAACCATCCAATATCAAGGAAATGTTGATACATTTGATAAAAAAAATCAATTAAACGATTGGAATTCTATTTTTGATTTTATTTTTAAAACATAAATTATGTCGTTTTTTTCAGTTGTCATTCCGCTTTATAATAAAGAAAAATATGTTGAAAATGCTCTAAAAAGCATTCTCAATCAAACCTTTACTGATTATGAAGTTTTAATCATTAACGACAGTTCTACAGACAAAAGTGTTGAAAAAGTGATTCCGTTTTTATCGGAAAAAATCAAATTAATTCATCATTCAGAAAACAAAGGACTTTCGGCAAGCAGAAATACTGGAATAGAAAAAGCAACAACTAATTACATTACTTTTCTTGATGCAGACGATTTATGGAAACCTACATTTTTAGAAACCATTCATAGATTAATCATCAATTTTCCCGAAGCGAGAATTTTTGGAACCAATTATGAAGAAGTCTATCAAAACAAAACCTACCAACCTCATAATGGTTCTGATACTTTACCCAAAAATTTTGAAGGTTATATAAACTTTTTCAAAATCAATGTAAAACAAGGAATTTACAATCACGGAAGTGTTTGTGTGGCAAAAGAAGTCTATGAAAAAGTTGGGAATTATGATGAAACAATTGATTT
>JAIEMH010000263.1 GCA_019752245.1 Flavobacteriaceae bacterium | reverse complement strand
TTATCTTTAATAAGTGATGAATATAAACTTGATGAACGCGCCAAACTTTCTTCTTGCGCTGATGCACCTCCAAGAAAACCACCGCCTGGGTTTTTTGCTGAGGCAAAATTCAAAACTCCAACTTTCAGGGAACTTTCAGAGACAATAGCCTCAATCGACGAACAATTTTTTACTTCAATTACACTTTGGTCATCGTTTTCTTTAATGGATTTTGATACAATATCAGTCCAATCATTGGGTGAAATTGTAAAGGTGTTATCAATATTATTTTTTATTTCTTGACTGACATCAATCTTGTTCTCATTAACAAAATAATATCCGTTTTCTATAATTTTTAGTGTTTCTTGTGCTATTTCTAGCCTGTTATTCTTGTTCATCTTACAATTCAATTTTAATCACTTCCACTTTCTCCTCATCAAAATCCTTGAATGAATTTGTAGTAAATATTCGTTCGAAAATGGCATTCATTTCGTTAAATCCTTTGTTGAAAATTCCGTGACTTACTGCTAAATATAATTTTCCGGCATTTTTGTTTTTTAATTCTTCAGCTAACCCAATAAATGTTCCGCCGCCATCACAAATGTCATCTACGATTAGGCAATCCATTCCTTGTAAATTGTCGTCATAGACTTTAAATCCTGATAATTTTCCGGTTTTTACATCGCGACTTTTACTGCATTCTACTACATCAATTCCGCCGAGATATTCTGAAACTTTATAGATTTTTTTCAATGCGCCACCATCAGGAGAAATTAATTTGATGTTATTTCCAATGACTTTTAGAACCTTCGAAATAAATTCATAATTGTAAATTACCTCAACATTGTTCAACAACGCAGGTGTCACTTCGCTGTGCGGATCGAAAACAGTTACTTTATTTAATTGCAAGGAATTGATGATATCAGCATAAACTTTTACCGAAAGTGGTTCGCCAGCAATCATCAATCGATCTTGTCTTGCTGCAGGAAAATAAGGAATAAAAGCATTTATCACTTTTACATTCATTCGTTTTAAAGCATCAACTGCCAAAATCAAAAGTCCGAAATCATTGAACGAATTTAATCTATGTGTAATTGTAACCTCTTGATTTACATCAAAATTGGAATTGATTTTAATATGTGGTTCGCCTCCAGAAAATGTAAAACTTTGAAATTCTATTTCTTGTTCTGATGCAAATGGTTTGAAATTTTTATCTAAATTAAGTATCATAATTTTTTAGTTTGTGTTATTATTACGCAAATATATAATGTTATTTTTAATCAGCAAAATATTTTGTGTAAAATTTACACATAGTCTTTTTATTTACGCTTTTTACTCCTTAAAATATTCTTTAGAAACCTTTTGCGCAATAAGTTTCTGCATTTCTCGTTGGGCATCATTTTCACTTTCAAAAGTTTTAACCATTCGTTGTCCTTTGGTTCCGATTCGGCCATATTGAACAATTACGTTGTTGTTTTCTGTACAAACTTCCCAAAATTTATTGCTTCCGTTTGAAGTGTTGATGTAACGTTGAAATTCACTTTCCTCTTCAACATCTAATACAATCTCTGGACTAATTTCATCTTCTTCAATAACGACATTCTCATCCTCTATTGCATCAAAAAAAGATTCATTATGCAACAAAGCACTAATCATTTTTAAAACTCGTGGCTTGTTTTCCAACCAATCTTTGGCATAAATTTGACAAATGTTCCAACCGTTTGCTTTCAAAATTTCTGGTCTTAAAAGGTATTGTTCCAAAATGTCATTGTTGGAATAATGCAAATCGTCGTCGATAATAATTCCTAAAACAAATTCATCATCTTCTGCCACTTTCTTAATACCCAAATGGCATTTAAACTTACTTTGTCCGATATTTTGGGTAGCGAAAAAGCCTAGTTTTTTAATTTCTTTTTCAATTTGAACTGCTATCGAACTCGTAACTTCTGGATTGTTTTTATTATTTATTGCTGCAAGTACATTATTGGCAGCTTCCAACTGACCCAAACTAACCAACTCGGCATACTGCAAATATTTCCTAAAATAATTGGCACCTTCATTGTATTCATTTTTGATGTCAAAATATTTTATGGAACTCACCACACACATACTTTTCTTCGCTCTGGAGAAAATTACATTCAGGCGTTTTTCACCGCCACGCTTGTTAATTGGACCAAAATTCATAAGCATTTTACCGCTTGGATTATAGCCATAACACGTACTCATAATGATAATATCGCGTTCATCACCTTGGACATTTTCAAGATTTTTGACAAAAAGTCCAACAAATTGATTGTTTTCAATTCGCTTATATTCTTCTTCAATTAAATTTTCAAATACTTTATCTTCAATGCAAATGGCTTCAATGGCGGCTTCAATTTCGTTTTGTTGTTCCATCGAAAAAGCAACAATTCCGATACTTTGTCCGCTATTTCCGGACAAAATTTCCTTTACTAAATTGGCGATATATTGCGCTTCCTTCACATTTGAACGACCTAAATAAATCCCATTTTCAATGTAATGATACGATATAGGTTTAGAAAAAAGTTGCGCCAAATTGTCTTTTGCTTGCACAACATCGGTAACAACAATTGGTTCTGAAATTTTGCTGTGATCTTTTAAATCTGGAATGGTCAGTAATTTATTGTCATAAAAAGAAGCATTTGAAAATCCGATTAAGGCTTCGTGCTTGCTTCGGTAATGCCAACCCAACATAATTGACGGAAATTTTCGTGCGCCTTGAGTTAAGAAACTGTCTGCATCAAGTGAAAAATAATCGTTTTCATCATCAGAAACATCTTTCCATAAATCATCTTGATTGCCTGATGAACTACCAAAAAAGTTACTTGGTGGCATTTGCATTTCGTCGCCCACAATAATCGTCTGACTTGCTCTGTAAATTGGCACCAAGCCTTCTTCTAGCGTTATCTGACTGGCTTCGTCAAAAATCACTACATCAAAATAATTTTCATCCATTGGCAAAGCATCCGAAACACTTAACGGACTCATTAACCAAACTGGTTTTATTTCTCTAATAATTTGTCCAGAATCTGATGAAGCTAATTCTCGAATCGATTTAAATCGGATGCTTTTGCTGAATTCATTTTCTAGAATTTTTCTACCATCGGTTATGGATTTCTTTTGCTCTTTTTCTAAAGATGTCATTCCTGCAGTTGACATTTCCGATTTTAGAATCAAAGATTTAATCGCGCTTACTTGCTTTGCAATAATGTATTTTCCGTTGATTTCTAGTAAATCTGCATGCATTTTCTTTACTTTTTCAATAGAAATATGCAACAAATCCATATTGAATTTTCTATGCGAATAATTGATTGCGTAATATCTTTCTAATGACTTTTCGGCTAAAGTAATTTGCAATTGTTCCGCAGAAATTTGAGTGTTTTTCAAAAGTTTAACAACCGATGGATTGCAATTTTTAATCTCATCAAAAAACGCCGAATACAAATCGAAATAAGCTTTTTTATTACTGATTTCTTGCAGAATGTTTTCAATTTCTGATAACGTAAAATCCTCAAAACTATCAAGAATTAAAGCTAATTCTGTTGCGTTTTTCTCAAACGCTGTAGCCAATGCAACTACTTCATTTCGTTCGGATGGATTTAAACTATTGGCAAACGCAACTATATTTTGATCGTATTCATTTTGAATGATTCTGATTCTGTTTTGTAATTCAAACACAGTTCCGAGTTTGTATTTTCTGTCAAATTCCGATTGTAAATTAGTGAGTTTTTCATTTAGTTCATCTTGCAAACAGCGGTTTTCTAAAATGCTGGTCAAACTAGGTTTTACTGTATGTTTAGAAATATCATAAACCGCTAAAATTTGATTTTTAGTAGCTTTATAAGTAGAATTGAAGAAGTTGAAAAAGTTCTTTTCGTTTTTACTGATTACTTCATAAGCCGTTCTGGCATCGGTTTGTGAAATTTCTCTTGTCCAATAAGGAAATTGTTTTTCGAGTTTTTCTTTGTCTGATTGCAATTTGGATAAAGTCTCTAAATCAGCTTCAAACGAACGAAATAGATCGCTATTCGCTTGTAACAAATCGGAAACATTATTTTCGTAAAACGGAAAAACAACCACAGCTTTACTCAGAAATTCTTGTATTTCAGAAAAACGAGTCAAGTCATTCGGCAAAGAAATAAAATCCAATCGTTCTGAACAATTTTCGATGGAAGCTTGACTGTTTTCGACTTGATTTTTAAAGCCAGCAACCGTTGTAAAATTGTCGAAAGCTGTCAGTTTTAAAAACCTAAACGGATGCAACGAAAAAAACTCTGAAGCATTGGTTTCCTTATTAATTTCATACCATTTGGCGAAAGCTTCTTTGTGATTTTCCCAATCTTGATAACCTGCGTTTTCATCAAGAATATCCAAACTACTTTCGTAAGCTTTAAATGGATTAGAAATTAAAACATCAATTAATTTTTTAATAGTAATTTCAGATGTTCCATCAATCTTATTGTTCATAAAATCGTGAAAACCAGCAATTTTATTTATTTCACTATCAATATTTTGAACCAATAAATTTCTAGAGTTTTCAATGTTTTGAAAATTATTTTTAGACGTTGTAAAATCGTTGAAGGTCTTTTTTAAGTTGAAAATGAATTCCTTTTTATCGGCTTGCGAATCGTGAATTAAACAACACAAATCGTCCAAACCTTGATTTTTCAATCGGTAAAACACGACATCGAGCGCGGCACGTTTCTCGCAAACAAATAATATTTTTTTTCCGTTAGCAACATAATTCGCAATTAAATTGGCAATGGTCTGCGATTTTCCTGTTCCTGGCGGACCTTGAATAATGTAGCTTTCGCCACTTTCTGAAAATTTTACGGCATTATTTTGGGTTGGATCACTGGCAACAACATTAAACGTTTTGGTAAAACTATTACTGTTTGAAAGTTCGGTTTTAAAATCTTTTTGCGCCAAAGAATTGAACAAATTTTTAAAAACATCGCTCTCAATATTGTTTTCAATAATGTGATTGTAATCTCTTACCAAAGACATTTTTTTGTAATTGAAATTCCCTAAAACCAAATTACAAGTGTCAAATTCCCATCGAAACGGATTGGTTTCACCTTCGTCCAATTGAAAAAATTCGCGTTCCACCGTTTTATTTTCATTAAAAAACTGCGGATTTTCTTTGATATCACTGTTTATTAAATATTCTAACGACGAAGCTTGAGTGTAAACATAATTTCTAAACAATTCTAAACCATAAGGTTGGAAATTTTCTTGTTGGTAAGAATAGTTTAAATTGCGTTGATCTTGAATGACCACTTTATTTTTATTGCGCTTGTTAAATTGCGTAAGTATCTGTTTTGCTTGCGAATAAATAAGTTTGATTTTGGGTTTGTCAACGGCATCAAGTACAATTCCAGAATTATTTTTCTCTACTTGCGACTTCAATAATTGGTAAATATCTTCAATTTTAGTTTCCGATAATTGAATTCTTTCTGGCAAACGAATGTCATACAAATCCTTTAGCATATTGGCTAAAACCGGATTTATTTCAACTTCAGAATCTAGAAATTCTAAAGAATATTGGTCTTTTAAACCTTTCTTTTTGGTTAAAGTTACCGATGCCAACAACAATGGCGAAACTATTTTTTCAGAACTATTTTCTTTGGTATTGAACCAATTAAGGTTACATAATGCTAACTTCAACTGACTAAAACCATATTCGTTGACGTCTTTATTCGATTCTAACCTGATTTTATCGAGCGTTGGAATGATGTACGGATTGTCTTCAATTTGCAAATATTTGTTTAGTGAAATCGTACTTGTATTGATTATTTTCTTGGAGATTTCAGGATTCCAATAAAAAATAGTATTCGGATTAATATTTTGATAATTAAGAACTTGCGGAACCGATGAAATAGTAAGATTTAAAAATTTTAAATTGGGTTGAAAATACAAAAGTCGGTTGCGACGGCTGTTATCAAAAAGCCTATTGCGAAGTTTTTCGTGAATAAATTGATTTCGGTTTTGCTTTTTAGCATCAACCAAAGTGGCCAAATCATATTCAGTTTCAGGATTATAATCTCTATAATTTTGAAGTTTTTCTATAATTTCATTAACATCTTTCCAGCGTTTTTCACGATTTAGCTCCGTCATTCCCAAAATAATATTTGCAATTGCCGGATGAATTTTACTATTCAAGAAATACATTTGCTTGCGATAGTCCACAAACTGTTTTACATCTTCAACATCGGTAAAATCAAATTGAAACGCAATACTTGCCATTATCTGACCCAAAACAAAAATATCAGTCAGCGGATCGTGGTGGTCAAATTGAAATTCAAAACAAGTATACTCTTTTAGATAAACTGCTTTATTGGTCTCATTTGGATTATCTGAAACGGCTTTGTCTGCATATTCTCTAGTAGTTTCTTCACCAATTTCAACAGAATTATATACTTCACCAGTAATTTCGAAGGCATTACTTTTACTTACAAACAATCTAGAAATTGGAGTCGAATTTCGTTTACTTTCTAGAACAATATCCTCAATATTTAACCGATTGTTGTCAATAAAAATAGTTGAAATATCTTGTAAAGAAGCAACTTTTCCTTGATTATGAATTTCGGAAACCTTTTTCAACAAAGGCATCATTACAGCAATAATATCATCATTTGTAAAACTTCCTTTTTCGAAATTTTCAATGATAAATTTATAAAATGCGGTTTCTTTTATGGGCTTATTCATCGTTAATAGGTGTTTTCTTGAGAAGATTCCAAAATAGAATTCAAGGTTGTTGTGCAAGTTTGACAGTAGCTTTTAAACGTTTTCTCGGTTAAATTGAGTTCCTTTTTAAGAATCGTTTTCAAGCTGTCTTCCAGTTCTAATTGTTCTGAAATATCTAGAATGTGACCTACAAAACCATCTTTTAAATCAGGATCGCAAAGTGCAAAATCCAGCATTACGTAGGCATAATAGTCTTTTAGATTCTTTTTACTGTTGGCAATTTTTAATTTGAATACCTCGTCGATAAAAACATCTGATTTTTTATCAAAATTCTTGAAATATTGTTTGTAAAGCGCAATACAATAGTCTGATTGTGTCCATTTTGGTTTTAGAATTATCGCAATTAATTCTTTGGTAACATCGAAAACCGCTTGTTTAGAAAATAAATTAAGCTGATGCAAATCGGTTTTTCCAGAAATTATTTTCTCAATTTGCGAATGATAATTTAGGTTATCGGTTTGATAAATCTGTAATGATTTGGCACGAATAAAATTCTCCGGATGCGTTTCGCCACTTGAACCTTCATTAATTCTGTCTAAAATTTCGTTTGCTTGTTTCAGGTAACTTTCTGCAGAAACTTTTTCCAAACCAGTATTCAGTTTTACTAAAGTATTAATTGTCACTTCTAAACTTTCGCAAACTTTAAACGCACCTAAATCGCAAAATAATTCGGTGTAAAGCTGAAATAATCGTGCTGTTTCGTAGTAAAATAACTCACTATTATTGTCGTTTGCAATCGTATTGATGATTCGATTTGTAATTTCAAATTCGCCATTTTCCATTGTGTAAAGTAGAATGTGCGACAATTCGTGACCCAATAATGCTAGTAATTCAGCGTCGTCAAGCAATTTCAAAATTGTTCCAGACAAAATAATGTGTGCTTCATTTTCGAAAAAAACAATTCCAGCATTATTGGCTTCGATAGTTTGCGATTGATACATTGTAACCGGAATGATAATACCCAATTTATCTTTGGCAGTAGTCAAGATTTCATAGACTTTTGGCTCGGTTTCTGGATCAATTCGGTAGGAATTTTTCAGCAAATCGGTTTTATACGTTTCGCGTTGTTCGTCTTTTACTTTTTCTTCAGAAAACCAATTCCAAGTTTTACCTTGACTTTTAAAATGATCTCTTAGATTGGAATGAAATGGAAATGGTTGTAGCATCGTACTGTATTTTTGTTAAGCTAACTTGATTTCAAAATGAAAACCGTTATCAAGAAATGCTTTATATTTTATAGAATTAAATCGGAATAATTTGGCCGGACGACCAGTTTTTATTGGTGAAAATTGATTGGTTTCTTCAATAATTCCGAAACTTAAAATCTTTTTTCTAAAATTTCTTCGGTCAATTTCTTTGTCTAAAATGATGCAATATAAATTCTCCAATTCTGAAAAAAGAAATTCTTTTGGCAATAAATCAAACCCAATTGGTTGATACGATAATTTTGCTTTTAATCTATTTATTGCATTTTCAATCATTTGGTTATGATCAAATGCTAATTTTGGAATTTCATCAACGGCAAACCATTGTACGTTTTCGGCATCAGAATCGGCTTTGATTTTAAATTTCGATGAATCAACTAAAGCAAAATAAGCAACGGAAATTACACGATTTCTTGGGTCACGATTTACGTCATCGCCAAAGGTGAACAATTGTTCTAGATAATTTACAGAGACGTTGGTTTCCTCTTTCAATTCGCGTTGTACGGCATCTTGAAGCGATTCGTTATTGTGAACTAATCCGCCAGGCAAAGCCCAATAGGAGGTTTCGCTTCCAAATTTTTGTTGGATTAATAAAACGTATAATTTTCCGTTTTGATAGCCAAAAACTATGGCGTCGACTGCAATTTTTATATTTTGATTTTCAGACATTTTAAAATGCGTATATGTTACACAAATATAAAAGATTTCTATTAATAAAAGCTATCTGTTATCTTTGTAAAACAAATAATAAAAAATGCATTTACTCCGTCAACAAATAGAAGAAATAACATCATTAACCGATGAAGAATTTGAGTATGTCTTATCTCATTTTGAAACCAAAAAACTCAAAAAACACCAATTTCTTATTCAGGAAAAGGACCTTGTGAAAAATGACTATTTTGTTCTGAGTGGTTGTTTAAAATCATACCACGTTGATTCCAATGGAAAGGAACACATTCTTCAGTTTGCTACGCAGAATTGGTGGATTACCGATTTTCAGGCCTACTTTAATAAAACCAATGCAACACTTTTTATTGATTGTATTGAAGATTGCGAATTACTATCAATGACGTTAGAAAACCGCGAAAAACTATGTTCAGAACTGCATAAAATCGAACATTTTTTTAGAAGAAAATCCAATTCTGGTTATGTCGCATTGCAACAACGAATTTTATCCATGCTTAACAATAATCCGCAGGAACGTTACGACCGATTGTTACTTTCCAACCCAATTCTTTTTCAAAAAGTACCCAAAAAATTCATTGCTTCTTATTTGGGTGTGTCACGTGAAACCTTGAGTAGATTTAATTCTAGCTCAAAAAAGTGAGTTTCATCACACCAAATTTGTGAGTTTCATCATTTCTCAAAACTGCAAAACATAGTAATTTTGTAACAAATAATAGAACATATGAAATATCTAAAACTCTTAGTATTACTACCTTTGTTATTCTCGAATTGTAAAAATCAATCGGAAGACAACAACACATCACAAATTAAAAATCAAAAAGAAAAAGTTATGAAAAAAGTATTATTCGTGGTTACATCTCACGACAAATTAGGAAATACAGGCGAAAAAACTGGATTTTGGACAGAAGAATTAGCTGCACCATATTACGAATTATTAGATCAAGGAATTGAAATTACAATAGCAACTCCACTTGGTGGACAACCTCCAATTGATCCAAAAAGTGAAGATCCATCGGCTGCAACTGAAGACACAAAACGTTTTGATAAAGATACCGAACTTCAAGAAAAATTAAAAAACACAATAAAATTAGCCGATGTAAATCAGGCAGATTATGATGCGGTTTTTTATCCTGGTGGACACGGACCATTATGGGATTTAGCGACAGACAAAAACTCTATTGCTTTGATTGAAGCATTTTACACCAACAACAAACCAGTTGGATTTGTATGTCACGCACCAGCGGTTTTAAAGGATGTAAAAGTTAACGGAGAATTTTTGGTAAAAGGAAAAAAAGTAACTGGTTTTTCAAACGAAGAAGAAGAAGCTGTTGGATTGACAAAAGTAGTTCCGTTTTTATTAGAAGATGCGTTAAAACAAAATGGTGCAAGTTATTCTAAAGTAGAAAATTGGCAACCTTACGCCGTTGAAGATGGTTTATTAATTACTGGTCAAAATCCGGCTTCATCAAAACTTGTTGCTCAAAAATTATTGAATCAATTAAAAAAATAAAACATGTTAAACTTCGAATTATACAATCCTGTCAATTATGTTTTTGGCAAAGGACAAACCGAAAAATTAGCTACATTGGTTCCAAAAGATGCCAAAGTATTATTAGCTTATGGTGGCGGAAGTATCTTTAAAAACGGCGTTCACGAAGCAGTAACCTCAGCTTTAAAAGGATTTGAAATTGTCGAATTTGGTGGTATCGAACCCAATCCAAGATTTGAAACGTTGATGAAAGCGGTTGAAATTATTCGCGAACAAAAAATCGATTTTATTTTGGCTGTTGGTGGCGGAAGCGTTATTGATGGTGTGAAATTTATTTCGGCTGCTTCGAAATTTGAAGGTGATGAAGCGGATATTTTAAGAAAACGAATCTTATTTACTGATTTATCTCAAGTGATTCCATTTGGAACCGTTTTAACCTTGCCTGCAACAGGTTCAGAGATGAATTCTGGTGCTGTAGTAACTATTGAAGCAACTCATGAAAAACTGACTTTGGGCGGAAGCGCATTGTTTCCAAAATTCTCAATTGTTGATCCAACTGTAATTACTTCTTTACCAAAAAGACAATTGCAAAATGGTGTTGTTGATGCCTTTACTCACGTAATGGAACAATATTTAACATTTCAACACGATGCACTTTTGCAAGATAGATTTGCAGAAAGTATTTTGAAAACTTTAATCGAAGTTGGGCCAAGTGTAGTTGAAAATCCGAGTGATTATAAATTAGCTTCTAATTTCGTTTGGAGCGCGACAATGGCTTTAAACGGATTGATTCAAAAAGGAGTTCCGAGTGATTGGGCAACCCACATGATTGGTCACGAATTAACCGCTTTGTATGAAATTGATCACGCAAGAACGCTTGCTATTATTGGTCCGAACTTATATAAAGTAATGTTTGAAACCAAGAAAGACAAACTAGCTCAATATGGCGAAAGAGTTTGGAACATCACAGGAACTTCTGTAGAAGAAAAAGCCGAAAAAGCAATTGAAAAAACTATTGAGTTTTTCCACACAATGGGAATGAAAACCAAAATCTCTGAAAACGCAGAAAACATAGAAAAAACAGCCGATTTTATTGTAGATCGTTTCGAAGAAAGAGGTTGGAAAGGTTTGGGTGAAAAACAAAATATCACTTTAGAGAAAGTTAGAGAAATCGTGGAAATGAGTTACTAATTTTTAGTAATTCGTAATAATCAAAAGGCGTTCAAGAATTATTTTCCTGAACGCCTTTTTCAAACCCCAAAACAAAATTTTTAACTAACTAAACCTATATGAAATCAACCTAACAGAAATCATATACATTAATAACGCAATGCTTATAGTGTTATTGCGTTGAAAATCATAAATATAAGTTAAAGTTTCACCGTTTTTTTAACTCACACTTTCATTTTATAAGCCCAAAAATGAGTTTGTGATTCAATAAAAAAGAGTATTTTTGATGATTCAAACAAACTACAAATGAATCAATATCCAAAATTTGCAGTAATTGGTGGCGGAAGTTGGGCTACTGCAATTGCAAAAATGTTGTGTGTAAATCTAGATGAAATTGCTTGGTACATGAGAAATGAATCGGCAATTGATCACATAAAAACTCTAAAGCACAATCCAAATTACTTAAGTTCGGTTGAATTTGATATAAAAAAATTAAGATTAACATCTGATATTAATGAAGCAGTTGCTTATGCCGATTATATCATATTTGCAATTCCGTCTGCTTTTTTAAGTGCCGAATTGGAAAAACTAACCGTTAGCTTAAAAGATAAAGTAATTTTCTCTGCTATTAAGGGAATTGTCCCTGAGACGTTCTTGATTGTTGGCGAACATTTTAATAAAAAATTTGATATTCCTTTTGAAAATATTGGTGTAATAACTGGACCTTGTCACGCAGAAGAAGTTGCTCTTGAACGACTTTCGTATTTAACAATTGCTTGTGGTGATTCTGCTAAAGCTAAAGTTGTTGCTAAAGTTTTAGCTGGAAATTATATCAAAACTAAAATATCTGACGACATTATCGGAACAGAATATGCAGCGATGTTGAAAAACATTTATGCTATTGCTGCAGGAATTGCTCACGGATTAGGTTATGGTGACAATTTTCAATCAGTAATTATGAGTAATGCGATTCGTGAGATGAAGAAATTCATTAGAAAAGTACATAAAATGAAACGTAACATTAATAATTCGGCTTATTTAGGCGATTTATTAGTTACTGGATATTCCGTGTTTTCGAGAAATAGAATGTTCGGAAATATGATTGGAAAAGGTTACACTGTAAAATCGGCGATGATGGAAATGAGCATGGTTGCAGAAGGATATTATGCCGTAAAAAGTGCCTACAAATTAAACCAAGAATATGGTGCTAAAACTCCAATTATTGATGCAGTTTATGAAATTTTGTACGAAGGAAAAGATGCAAAATCGGTGTTTAAAAAATTAACCGACAAACTGGATTAATTATGAGTGAAAGATGGAAATATCAGATTAAAACTGGTAGTTTTTGGGGAATTTTCATGATGGTTTTCACCACATTATTTGAACTAAAAGAACATCCTTTTAAAGAACAAATTGCTTTTCCTCAATTTTGGATTCGCTTTCTAGCTTATCTTGTACTAGGAATTTTTGGCTTAGGATATTACAACTGGAAACAGAACGTTAAAAACCAAAAAAAAGACAATCAACTAAAATAAAAAAAGGGATAAATAGTAAAATATTTATCCCTTTTTTGTTACCTCACTATAACACCATCCACAAATAAAATTGGCACTTCCTCAACATAATCAGGTGTTATGGTTTGTGCCCTAAAAATAAATGTCTTGTCGTATAATGTATTTTCTATAAAATATGTAACCATAAACTCGTTGTTCAATCGCAGCACACTGTTTTCTATCATTTCTACTTTTACAACAGAAACAGCTGGAACATTTATAAATGCATGACGCAAGAGCGACGTTTTTTTCATTTCGCCATCAATGGTTCCGAAAGCTTTAGAAACAACCATTACGCTGTCTAAATCAAAGTCAGAATCGTTTACCAAATACACATACCAAACTTTTTCCATGAAGTCGTCGCTCCATTCTTGAACGGCTGCCAGGAATACATTTTCTACTTTTGGAATGATGATGTCTGCTTTCATGGGATTGTTGATTTTTGATTAACGCTTTTAGATTTTAGAAGTAAATCTAAAAATCATAAATCGTTAATCTTTATTCTTAAATCATTATATACTAGATTTAAATTGCTCTAAGAAGCGAACGTCATTTTCAAAGAACATTCTGATATCTCCAATTTGATGTAAAAGCATTGCGATACGTTCGATTCCCATTCCGAAGGCGAAACCAGAGAATTCATCAGGATTGATACCACAATTTTTTAACACATTTGGATCTACCATTCCGCAACCTCCAATTTCCAACCAACCTGTTCCTTTGGTAATTCTATAATCGGTTTCGGTTTTTAAACCCCAATAAATATCAATTTCGGCACTTGGTTCTGTAAAAGGAAAGTAACTTGGTCGCAAACGAATTTTAGATTTTCCGAACATTTCTTTGGTGAAATACAACAAAGTTTGTTTTAAATCGGCAAATGAAACGTCTTTATCTATATACAAACCTTCCACTTGATGGAAAATACAGTGCGAACGAGATGAAATGGCTTCATTACGGAAAACTCTTCCTGGAGAAATGGTACGAATTGGCGGTTTGTTGTTTTCCATGTAGCGCACTTGCACTGATGATGTGTGCGTACGTAACAAAACATCAGGATTTGTCTGAATGAAAAACGTGTCTTGCATGTCTCTTGCAGGATGATATTCTGGCAAGTTTAATGCCGTAAA
The DNA here is from genome assembly GCA_019752245.1 of Flavobacteriaceae bacterium. Classification (GTDB taxonomy): domain Bacteria; phylum Bacteroidota; class Bacteroidia; order Flavobacteriales; family Flavobacteriaceae; genus Flavobacterium. Next base: position 1,944 of record JAIEMH010000263.1, on the reverse strand, counting down.
ATTATGCCAATCGTCCTCAATTTCTGGACCTTCAGAAACGTTGAATCCAATGGTTGAAAAGATATCAATAATTTGATTTTTAACCAACGAAATAGGATGACGAGAACCAATAACTAATGGTTCACCTGGACGAGATAAATCACCATAAAAACCTTTAATTTCTTCCTTGCTTTCTAGCTCGTCCTGAATGGTTTTTACGCGTTCTTCGGCAACGGCTTTTAGCGTATTTATTACTTGTCCGAAGTCTTTCTTTTGGTCGTTAGGAATGTTTTTGAACTCGGTGAAAAATTCTTTTAGTAATCCTTTGCTTCCTAAATATTTTATACGAAAAGTTTCTAATGCTTCTTTATTTTTGGTATTGAATGCTTTAGCTTCTTCTATGTGTTCTTTAATCTTGTCTATCATCGGTCTATCTTTGAAGGTGCAAATTTAGGTTTTTTTAGTGATTAGTGAAAAGTAATTAGTAAATAGTATAAAAAGTTAGTGATAAAACTAAGTACTAATCACTAGCTACTAATTACTTAATCAATAAGTTCTTTCTCAATAAAATAATTCACAATGGCATCTTTCATTAAAACAGATTGTTCACCAGCTTTTAGTGGAGGTAATTCTTCTTTTACTTTGTAATGTGGCCAACCGTCTTTGTCAAAAAATTCGAATTCATAATATCCGTAAGGCTCTAATAATCGGCAAATTGCGATGTGCATTAGATTTACTTTTTCGTCTTTTTTAAATAATTGTTGGAATTTTCCAAGTTCTTGAACTCCTATTAAATAGATGATGGCGTCTAGGTCTAGTTGATCACCTTCGGCAAATTGATTGGAAAGGATAGCAACGACTTTTTCCCAGCGTTCTTTTAGTTGTATATCTCGAGACATATGATTTCTGTTTTCAGATTAACGATTTTTGATTTCAGATTTTGAATTAAAATCGAAAATGATTTGCAAATATAGTTTATCAAAACTGAATTTTTGGAATTTGGAATTTGCCTTTTGGAAATTCGTTTATATTTGTCGTTTTAAAATTAGCTAAATGGGTTTTATTGATATTTTATTAGGTGTTTTATTGGGTTATGGAATTTTTAAAGGGATTAGAAATGGTCTAATTGTTGAATTTGCTTCCTTGATTTCTTTTTTTGTTGGAATTTATATTGCTGTAAAATTTTCTTCTGTTGTTGGAAGTTCTATTGGCGATTCCAAATCGGCTAAAGTTTTAGCTTTTGTACTTACATTTATCCTTGTTGTTCTCGGAATTCATTTGCTTGCCAAAGTATTTTCTAAAATTGCAAGTGCCTTATTTTTAGGATTAATTAATAGAATTGGTGGCGCCATTTTTGGTGGACTTAAAACGGCTTTAATTCTTGGTGTGATTTTGAGTTTGTTTCAAAAAGTGAATATTAATGATGCTTTAATAAGTAAAAAAACTCAGGAAGAATCTTTGTTTTTTAATCCGATATTAAAAACTTCTGAATTTATGTTGCCTGTTTTAACCGATTGGTTTAAGGATTTGAAAAGTAAAGTTTAGTAATCCGTTTTCAGAAGTCAGACTTTAAAATAAATTATAAAATGGAAGCCTTATTTACTATTATAGGAATATTATTCTCGGTGATTATAATTTATTTTGGAGTTAAAGAATACTTCAAAATAAAAAATGACAGAAGATTAATAGACTCAACATTGTCGGAAGATGATAAAGAAACTGATGATTTACGAATAACATCTATTTCTGCCGTTAATGTTTTTGTGGATTTTGGAAGTGAATTTGATTATTGTAAATTTTATTTCACACAAGAAGAATGTTATATGTATTTAAGATATTCTTATCCAACCAATAAATATAACGGTCCGTTTGTGATAAAAAGCGATTTCCTCAATAAATACTCTTATTTGAGTACATTTTACATCAAAAAACTAGAGGTAAAAAACAATAATGAAATTTCAATTT
>JAIEMH010000110.1 GCA_019752245.1 Flavobacteriaceae bacterium | reverse complement strand
TGATGCCAACTACAATCATTTTCTCAACAAGATTCAAAAAGAATTAAAGCCCCATTGCGAAATCCTTGCTTATTGCCTTATGCCCAATCATTTTCATTTAATTTTAGAAATTGATAGTCAAAAAGTAAAGGGTCAAGAAATTAAAATCAAATCACTTTCTAGCCTTATGGGTGCTATGAAAACAACATCATCGTCTTCAATTCACAAAGCTGGTTTTGACAGTTTCGAATGGCATCGTTCTTTTCATGACCACATTATTAGAAGCGAATTAGCCTACTTAAGAATTTCTAATTATATTGATAACAATCCTCAAAAATGGTTTCAAGATAAATTTCATAGTAAGGCTTAAAACAATTCCAATTGAGTAGGTTGCGGTGCTTTTGGTACTTCAGCTTTACCCCAAAAATTCAAGATATTCCCAAATTGTTTATCCGTTATTCGCAAAACACTTACTTTTCCCATCGGCGGTAAAAGTCTATTAATCCTTTTCTCGTGCACATCGGCACTCTCGCTACTAGCACAATGGCGGACGTATACAGAGTATTGCATCATGCTAAAACCATCTTTTAGTAAATTGTTTCTAAATCCAGAGGCATTTTTGCGATCCTTTTTAGTTTCTGTCGGTAAGTCAAAAAATACAAATAGCCACATAATTCGGTATCCGTTTAGTTCCATAATTTTGGATATTTAATCTTCTTCCTGTCGCCAGTATAACATTGCTGCAAGGAACTTGCAGTTTTTTGCAAGGCAACCATCAACGGACTTTTCTCGTCCTTAAAGTAAACAGTTCTTGTAAGAATTTGTAATAATTCCGATTTCAGTAAAGTAGTCAATTCCTGTTCATCATAATTTTGCAGTATTTCAAAAACTTTCTCATCTACAATAGGTCTAAAAGGTTCCATAATATCATCTGCCAATGCAAAAGCATTGTACTTACTTTTATGATGAATACCTAATGTGTTAAGTAAACCACTTCCAGACAATGCCCTTGCAGTTGCAGCTCGCAAAATGGCATAACCATAATTCAAAAAATTATTTGGATATTCGCCAAAGCGTTCTCGTTTAAATTTAACTTCAAAAAATGATTTCCAGTACTGACTTGCCGCAACGCCTTCCATATTCGAACTATCACCACTCAAAACTTTACTTGCTAAAAAGTCAAAACTGTTTTTGCTTGCAGTGATCTTTTCTAACAAAATTCCTTGATTAGTAATTTTCTCAACAATAGTTTGTTGCCACAATTGTTTTTTTAATGGAATACTTGCATCAATTTGATTTTTAAAAATTTCTTGTTGAATATGATGACTGTTGAGGTTTAAAAACATGCCGTTTGGCAAATGATTGGAATTGCAAACAATAACAGAAGTGTTATTTTCGATAAGCAAATTCATTGCAGGAATACTTAAATAAATTTCAGGATTATCAAGTACTAAAAACCCAATATCCTCTATAGGAATGGAGCTTTCACGAATTTCTGATTTAACAACTAATTGAAGATTTTTAGCTATTAATGAAGCTTTGTTTTCAAGTAAAATGGTCTTTTTCAGCATAATAAATTCAGTTTTATATGCTAAATTATTAGTAACCATTATATAAATTTTACGGGAAACCGTAATTTAAAAAAAAATAGTAATAAAAAATATAGCAGATTTGCAATCCATGACCATAAACAAAGTAAAAACAATCCAGCTCCACCAATCTTTACAACTTCTCAAAAAAAACCAGACCGCCAAAGACTACCAACTTCAAACCAAAACATCCAAAACACGCAATCCAAAACTCTTAGAATCATTAAGTGGGTACACCTCGCCATTCACCTCCTGCACATAACTATAAAACAATACCGGCAAGTGATAACCGCCAGTGTTTGGTAACACATTTGGCGTTAAAGTAAACGAGTCTACAGCCACACCTTTCGCCAACAACACAGAAGCACTCTTGTTTAATGTTGCCGTTTTGGTATCCAAATTCAAATGCAATACACCCAAAAAAAGTTCCAAATGGGTAGCGCCCAAAGGAAATTTAAACTCCGATAATGAAAAGGAAGGAAGTGAAAGTTCTAGAGTTGTACTAGCAACATCCATCGGTAAGTCAGGAAAGGGCATTGCGGTAAACTCAAAAGAAGTAAGTAAATGTTGTCCTGCAGCCGTTTGTAAACCCAAATTTACAGTGCGCTTACCACGTTCAGAAATCAAATCACAATCTTTAATAGCTATAAACAAACGCATCAGTCGAGAATGTAACGTAACATCTTTTCTATTGGCAAAATGAAAAAGCAAAACATCACTAAAAACCTTCTTAACTTTCGAACAATGACCAAACTCCGTATTGTTTTCCCTAACCCGAACCATCGTAGCACTATTTTTAATGGAAGCACCATTAAATCCACCACCAGCCATTCGGGCAATAGGCTTTCCTTTTCTAAAATAAAAATTTACCCCATCAATAGTGCCACGCAACCTGATCAATCCTTCCTGCTTTGCCATACCTTACTCCTTTTTAATCCTAGTTAAATTTATACAAAAGACATAATTATACTATATATATATCATATATATGTCGTATTTATATCGTATATATATCGTATATGTATGTTACTTATAACGTAGTATAATTTAAAATAGTATACACTTTACACTTTGTAACAATATAAATACAGCACAAACCAAGTATAATAAGCAGTGTCTAATGCAAAAACACCATCCTCTAAAAAGAATAAGGCAAGACTTGTTGCATAGAATCAGGGTTGTAAGTGGAGAGATAAAATACACAAGACAAGTATAGTAGTCTTAGGCTATTAGAAATAACAATTGGACAAAACAAAACAGTAAAAATAATGTCAAGCTAGCAAACAAGTAAAACAGAAAAGGCGTTACTTTGATATTCTTTTTTACCTAATAAAAACTAAATTTACTAAAAAAGCATGATCAAAAGCATTCTATACCTGCTACTTCTCATAGCTATACCACTTCAAGCTCAAATAAAACTCCTATCATGGAACATAGAAAACCTTGGCAGCTCTAAATCAGACAGCACTATTGTTTTCATCGCCAACACACTAAAAAACTACGATGTTGTAGCATTGCAAGAAGTAGTGGCAGGTGATGGTGGCGCACAAGCAGTTGCCAAACTAGCCGATGAACTAAACAGAAAAGGCACAAAATGGGAATATACAATTAGTGACCCTACAAGCAGCAGTGCCTACAAAACCGAGCGTTACGCCTTTCTATGGAAAACCGCCAAAGTAAAGAAAATAGGCAAAGCATGGCTAGAACAAAAATTTAATCTAGAAATAGACAGAGAACCATTTTATGCTACGTTTGAATACAACAACAAACAATTCACAGTAGTAAATTTTCATGCCATAACCAAAAACAAGCAACCCGAGACCGAAATAAAATACTTCAAGTTTTTACCAGCGCAATATCCAGACCTGAATTTGCTATTTGTTGGCGATTTCAATTGTCCACAGTCACACACCGTATTTAATCCCATGAAGAAAATGGGATACCAAAGTGCCTTTCAAAACCAAAAAACATCACTCAAAAAAGAATGTAAAGAAGATAATTGTCTCGCCTCAGAGTTTGATAATATTTGGTTTAGTACCTCTAAAATAAAAGTAATAAATTCAGAAGCAATTCATTTTTATAACAACTTTTCAACACTAAAAGCAGCAAGACAAGTTTCTGATCATATTCCAATTACTTTCAGTTTTACAATTAAGTAATCCTCTTTTACGGTTTACCGTAAAATTTAAAAAATCAAAAGTAATACGTTTGTGAAAACAATGGTAACTATGAATTCATCTAGTAAAAGTATCACAAAAACAATTATTTGTATTGGCATCCTAAATCTTTTTGGTTGCAAAAAAAATCCAATAGTAAAGCAAGAAAAGAACACCGTAAACGGTTTTATTTCAACGGTAAAAGACACTACCAATTATCATGTTGACACTTCATACCAATACGAAACCAGAACTGGAACATCAAATAACTATAAATACACCTATGATGTAATAGGTTTTGATAGTAACCAAAATGAAATCACAGGAACTATTTCAATAGAAGGTAAATACGGAACAGGACTAATTATAGTTAAGGACCAAAACAAAATACAAGTTGATGTAGAGTGGACCGGTCATGGGAAATTAAAAGCTATAGACAAGCAAAGTAATGAATATGAACTTGTAGTAGAATAAAAATTCATATTTCTTTTTATACAACAAATAGAATCAACTACGAAAAATGTATACTATTGATTTTTTATGCTTTCGCATCTTTGAATATAAGAATACAAGATGTTTATATTTACTGAACTAGCGGAACTTGAGAAAGTTGCTCATGATAAAAAAAGGGAAATAAAAAAACCGTATCGTTTAGTATAACAATACGGTTTTTTTGCAGAAAATTCTTGTGGTGAATACCAGGATCGAACCAACAACTTTAATCAATTTTTTCTAAAAATTTTAAAAAAAAATCTTGTGGAGAAGATGGGGCTCGAACCCACGACCTCTTGACTGCCAGTCAAGCACTCTAGCCAACTGAGCTACATCCCCAACAATTATTCTTCAAAAATACACTATTCAGTTTATATATCACTTTTTTAAATTAAAAACTTTTTTTGCTCAAATAGTTAGTACCTTTAGACTACTTTTTTTTAAATTTAAAACAATGACATTTTTCTCGCTCCTTCAAAAAGTTAATATACAAGAAAAAATTAAGCACGCACCAGACGCTGGTTACCAAACCGGAATCATCATTGGATCATTTGTTCCGTTTGTAGTTTTGGTAGGAATTGCCTATTGGATGTATTATCGTGCGAAAAACAGAAACGATAACGAGTAAAATTCACTAAATTTGCAATCAAATAATTTCTCCATGAGTAAAATCAGAATTACCAAACAATTTTCTTTTGAAACAGGTCATGCACTTTATGGATATGATGGGAAATGTAAAAATGTTCACGGACACAGTTATAAACTTTCAGTAACCGTTATTGGAACTCCAATTTTGGATAATTCTAACGTAAAATTCGGAATGGTAATTGATTTTTCTGATTTAAAAAAGATTGTTAGAGAAGAAATTGTCGATTTATTTGACCATGCTACTGTTTTCAATAAAAATACACCTCATGTAGAATTGGCAAACGAACTTTCCAATCGTGGACACCATGTAATATTGGTAGATTATCAACCAACTAGTGAAAACATGGTCGTTGATTTTGCTAAAAAAATTAGTGACAGATTGCCTAAAGACATTCAATTACATTCTTTAAAATTACAAGAAACCGAAAGCTCATTTGCCGAATGGTATGCTTCTGATAACTTGTAAATTCTAAATCTAAATGGCAAACAAAAAAATCTATTTTGCATCCGACCAGCATTTTGGAGCTCCAACTCCAGAAGCAAGCTTTCCGCGTGAGCAAAAATTTGTAGCTTGGCTTGATGAGGTTAAAAAAGATGCCGAAGCAATATTCCTATTAGGTGATTTATTTGATTTTTGGTTTGAATATAAAACCGTAGTTCCAAAAGGATTTGTAAGGGTTTTAGGGAAATTAGCCGAAATTAGAGACAGCGGAATTCCAATTTATTTCTTTGTAGGAAACCATGATTTGTGGATGAATGATTATTTCCAAAAAGAATTAAATATTCCTGTTTATCACGATAATAAAGAATTTACCTTTAATAACAAAACGTTCTTGATTGGTCATGGTGACGGAAAAGGTCCTGGTGATAAAGGATACAAACGCATGAAAAAAGTTTTTACAAATCCGTTTTCCAAATGGATTTATCGTTGGTTGCATCCAGATATTGGAATGAAATTAGCGCAATACCTTTCTGTAAAAAACAAACTCATTTCAGGTGCCGATGATGTGAAATTTCTTGGAGAGGATAATGAGTGGTTGATACTTTATGCTAAAAAGAAGCTACAAACTAAACATTACAATTATTTGGTTTTTGGTCACCGCCATTTACCAATGATAGTAAAGGTTGGAGAAAATTCAGAATATGTAAATCTAGGTGATTGGATTGGATATTTTACTTATGGAGTTTTTGATGGAGAACAATTTGAGTTGAAAACATTTCAAAATTAATCGCCATTTTCTAAAGCCTCAACATCTTTTTCTAAGTCTAATTTTCTAAAGGATGGCGATACAAAAGCAGTTGTAGTTACTGTAACTAAAGTCATTATTCCTCCAAAAACTACTGCATTTACTACGCCCATAAGTTTGGCGGTAACACCACTTTCAAAAGAGCCCAACTCATTAGAAGAACCAACAAAAATAGAATTTACAGATGATACGCGACCGCGCATGTGATCTGGTGTGTGCAGTTGTAAAATGGTATTTCTAATTACTACTGAAACGCCATCTACAATTCCGCTTAAGAATAGTGCTAAAACGGATACCCAAAATATTTTGGACAATCCAAAAACAATGATGCAAATTCCGAAGATAAAAATTGCTGACAATAATTTAATTCCGGCCTTTTTATTTAAAGAAATATAAGCCGATAAAATCATTGTTATTACTGCGCCAACTGCAGGTGCAGCTCTAAGAATTCCAAAACCTTCTGATCCAACTTTTAAAATATCTTGGGCAAAAATTGGTAATAAGGCAACAGCTCCACCAAATAAAACAGCAAACATATCCAATGAAAGCGCTCCTAAAATAGTCTTGTTTTTGAAGACAAATTTCACGCCTTCTTTTAAACTTTGTAATATAGGTTCTCCAATTTTTGGATTCAGTATTGGTTTTTTAGAAATCTGCGAAAGTGTTATTAAGGCAAAAACTGAAAAGGCAAAAACCAAACACATAGACCAATGAACTCCAATTAAACTTATTGAAAATCCGGCTAAAGCGGGTCCAAACATGGAACCCATTTGCCAAACAGAACTGCTCCAGGTTGAAGCATTGGGATATACTTTTTTTGGTACAATTAACGATAATAATGAAAAAACCGATGGGCCAATAAATGCTCGAACCAATCCTCCAAGAAATACTAAGGAATAGACTAAATATAAAATTCCATTAAAAGAAAAATACGACTGAATAGATGGTAAGGTAACTAAAAACAAGCCTAAACTTACTACTGAGAAGCCAAAAATACATTTTATTAACAATCCTTTTTTCTCGCTTTGATCTACAATATGTCCGGCAAATAATGCCATAGAAATAGCAGGAATAATTTCCATTAATCCAATAATTCCTAACGAAAGAGGATTTTTTGTAAGGCTGTAAACTTCCCATTCGATGATTACAAATTGCATTGACCAAGCAAAAACCATTGCAAATCGCATTATCAAAAAGAGATTGAATTCTCTGTATCTTAATGCTGCATAAGGATCGTTTTTCTTCATAAAGTATATTATCTCAGTAAATAATCTAAAGTTACGGCATCAATTTTTCCATCAGGAAACAAGCCATTTTTCTGTTCGAATTCTCCAACAGCTTTCAAAGTAATATCTCTAAAAAGACCATCTACTGGAATGTTATAACCTCTTTTAACCAAAATCTTTTGCAATTCGTATACGAATGAACTGTAATCGCCAACCTTCAAACTATACTTTTCGGGATTGCTTTTAAATGTTTCCATCAAGAATCTTCTTTTGATGAATTCATTATAATCTTTTGCTTTATAACCACTTTCTTCAAAGGCGATTACGTCTTTATCGTTCAATCCTTCGCTTTTCATTTTGGCAGATTGTACTAATTTTTCTTCATATAATTTTACAATTCCTAACTTTTTAGTATAACCAGAAACTACTGCTTTTGTATCGTCGTCATCGTCTTCGGGATTTCTAACATCTACGTCATCGTTTGTCCAAGCCATTTTTACATAGCCATTGGCATCTTCAATTGCTTGATAATAGTTTTGTAAAGTAGTACTATCATAATAGTGTAAATCAATTTTTTGAGTGCTCACATAATCACTTCCAGGTGAATGAAAACGTTTGTAGTCACTGTATAAATTGTATCCTAATAGTAAAAATATAATTATAAGAAGTGTAATGATAATCTGCTTCATAATAAGTAAAGGTTATTTTCTAGGCAAAAATAGACAAAATTTGCGGTATCATTTGTAATATTAATTCTTCAAATCTTTCATTCTCAATTGCACTGTAACATTCCCATTAAATTCATTTTCATCAATACAATAAACAGCGTCAAAAGGTTTTTGATTTTTAATGGAATCTAATTTGTTTCCAAGTCCAAATCCGATCACGCCAAATCCTTCCGAATTATTTTGTTTTACAAATAATTTTAAATGCTCGTCATCTTTTCCAAGTGGTTTTGCATATCCTGTATCTTTTATGTTTTTTGTCATAAAAGTAGGTGTCATATTTTGTGGTCCGAAAGGTTCAAACTGACTTAAAAGTCGAATCAACTTCGGATTGATATCTGAAAAATTGATTTCCAAATCCACCGAAATTTCCGGTATTAATAAATCAGGAGGAATGGTTTTTTGAACTTCTTTTTCGAAGGCATTTTTAAAATTCTGATAATTTTCTTCTTTCAAAGTCATTCCAGCTGCATACATGTGTCCGCCAAATTGTTCTAGATGTTCTGCACAAGCTTCTAGAGCATTGTAAACGTCAAAATCTTTGACAGAACGAGCCGAAGCTGCCAATTTATCGCCACTTTTTGTAAAGACAATTGTTGGTCGGTAATAGGTTTCGGTTAATCGTGAAGCTACAATTCCGATAACGCCTTTATGCCAATTTTCTTGATAAAGTACCGTTGTAAAGTTGTCTTTTTCGTTATTGGTTTCAATTTGCGAAAGCGCTTCAATGGTGATTTGTTTATCTAAATCTTTTCGGTCACTATTATAACCTTCAATTTCAGAAGCAAATTGTTCGGCTTGCTCTAGATTGAATTCGGTTAATAGTGCTACGGCTTCGTTTCCGTGTTTGATTCTTCCTGCAGCATTTATTCTCGGTGCAATAATGAAAACAACATCCGTTATGGTCAATGCTTTTTTCTTAACATTTTGAATCAAAGCCTTAATTCCTGGACGAGGATTTGAATTAATAACTTCTAAACCAAATTTTGCCAAAACTCGATTTTCGCCAGTCATTGGAACAATATCTGCTGCAATTGCTGTGGCAACCAAATCTAAATAAGGAATTAAATCTAAAATAGATTGATTTCGGTTTTCAGCCAAAGCTTGGATCAATTTAAAACCAACGCCACAACCACAAAGTTCATCATAAGGATAACTACAATCGTCACGTTTTGGATCTAAAACTGCAACTGCATTGGGCAATTCATTTCCTGGTCGATGGTGATCACAAATTATAAAATCGATATTTTTTGCATTTGCGTAAGCGACATGATCTATAGATTTTATTCCACAATCTAGTGCAATTATTAACGAAATTCCGTTGTCATCGGCGTAGTCAATTCCTTTATAGGAAATTCCGTAACCTTCGTCATATCGGTCTGGAATGTATGTTGCAATATTTGGATAATAACTTTTTAAATAGGAGGAAACCAACGAAACAGCAGTAGTTCCATCGACGTCATAATCGCCAAAAACTAGAATATTTTCTCCGTTTGCAATAGCTTTTTCAATGCGAGAAACGGCTTTGTCCATATCTTTCATCAGATACGGATTGTGTAAGTCGTCTAAAGTTGGTCTGAAAAATGTTTTGGCTTGGTCGTAGGTTGTAATACCTCTTTGTACTAATAAAGTCGCAATGATTTCATCGACTTGAAGTTCGTTTTGTAGTTTTTGAACTTGTTCTTTTTCTGGCTTCGATTGTAATGTCCAACGCATAGGATATTAGATATTAGATTTTTTGATATTAGATTTTGGCTTGTAAATGTTTGGCAAATGTATAAAAAAATTAGAAACAACTTAAAAAACAAGTTCTTATAAAACTTACTTCAACTCTAAAGCTTCACCATCAAATGAAATTCCATCCCATCCAAAACTCATAAAATTTCTAATATTTTGATGGTCAATTCCATTAGGATTTTTTAAAACATCATCAAAATAATAACCTCCAAAAAGCGATAAAGTTGCGTCTTTTTCTAAATTATTTATTTTAGCAAAAGCGAAAATTTTGCAAGAACCGTTATTTTCGTTTGCATTGTTAAATTGATTTCCGTTTTTAAAAGCGGTTGGAGTAAAGTTATAACTAGAATCGATTAATGCAATTGTATCTTGAAACGAAATTGTTTCTGGATTTTGTTTGATTTTATTTATGAAATGTAAAATATCACTCATCATCTTTTCTTTTTTCTTTTACTGAAATTTTCCCACCAACAACAGCCACAATTTCACCTTTCGGAGGTCTTGCTTCGTAGTGTTTTAAAACTTCGTCAGCAGTTCCGCGAATGGTTTCTTCGTGCAGTTTAGACAATTCTCTTGAAATAGAAACTTGGCGTTCGGCTCCAAAATACTGTACAAATTCAGCTAAGGTTTTTACCAATTTATGTGGCGAAACATAGAAAATCATCGTTCGTGTTTCTTCTGCTAAGGCTAAATATCTTGTTTGTCTTCCTTTTTTTTCGGGTAGAAAACCTTCAAATATAAATCTATCGTTTGGTAATCCGCTATTTACCAATGCTGGTACAAAAGCCGTTGCGCCAGGCAAACCAAAGCAATAGTTTCGCCACCTTTTAATCGCGCAATCAAATTTTCAACGGAGTTGTGTTCGTTGTGCATGTGATGACTGTGCATGTGCGTAGAAATTTCGTAATGTTTCAATAATTTTCCACTAGTGCGTGTGTCTTCTGCCAAAATTAAATCGGCTTCTTTCAAAACTCTAATGGCTCTAAAAGTCATGTCTTCAAGATTGCCAATGGGCGTTGGAACGATGTAAAGTTTTGACATTTAGTTGAATTTGTTCGCTACAATTTCTAAAAAACGTTCTGCATATTCGTCACTTCCTGCCCAATTATTATAATCAGGTTTGATGATTTCTTCAATAAAATCTTGAGCTTCTTTATAAGTACTGAAAGTGTTTAATTGCGACAAAACTCTATTGTAATCTTCATTGCTGTCGCTAAAAAGATGTTTTACAAAAGCAATTCTGTCATTCAAACCAATATTAATTGCTTTAGAATGTTGGTCGTTTAATGAAAGTGGTTTGTCGTCAATAACACTTTTCAGCGATGCCGGAACAACAACGTCATTTGGTTTTACAAAAATGGGTTCGGTGTAATTACCTCCCAATAAATCTTCAAAAGAGATTTGTTGTGCTTCTTGTTTTTTAACTTCAACCTTTTCTTCTACTATTTCTTCAATTGGAGATTCGGCAGCTAATTCAAATATTGGTTCAAAATCTAAGTCTCTTTTTTCATCAAGAACTGGTTCTTCTTCGTCAGTTTCGTCATCTTCATCAACTGTAATTTCACCAACTATAATTGGTTCTTCAGCTATTTCTTCTTCAACTGTTTCTTCGTCCTCAATTTCTGCAACAGCTTCAACTTCTGCTTCTTCTAATGTTGTTACAACTTCTGGTTCATCCTCAGTAGTAGCTTCTTCTTTTGGTTCTTCAATAACAATTGGTTCTTGAATTGGTTCCGAAGTAACTTCAACTGCAATTGGAGTTTTTTCTTCAAGCGTTACGGCAAGTTTTTCTTCTAAATCTTCTTTAGAAATTTCCGATTTTATGTTTTCATAATTGTCACCATAAAATTTTAAAACAGCCAATGTTTCATATAATTTTTTAGTTTCTAGATACAATTGATCTACTTCCGATTTATTTTTTAGCTTCAAAACTCGGTGCGCAATGCTTATTAATTCGGCTTCCAATCTTTTTTTCATAACTTTTGAAATTATAATGTATAACGCTTATCTTTTTTAATAAATTTGTTTCGTTACAAAGTAATAAAAACAAATCCTTTTTTAAGGTCTAAAAATACAAAATGTTTCTCGAAAATACAGTAAATCATAAAGAACAATTTGGTTGGATTGAAGTAATCTGTGGTTCGATGTTTTCGGGAAAGACCGAAGAACTCATCCGAAGATTACGAAGAGCGCAATTTGCCAAACAAAAAGTTGAGATTTTTAAACCTGCCATAGATACTCGTTACGACGAAGAAATGGTGGTGTCTCACAATAAAAATGAAATTCGCTCAACGCCTGTTCCTGCTGCTGCCAATATCAGAATTCTTGCGCAAGGATGCGATGTTGTTGGTATTGATGAAGCCCAGTTTTTTGACGATGAAATCATTAGAGTTTGTAACGATTTGGCCAATTCTGGAATCAGAGTAATTGTTGCCGGATTGGATATGGATTTTAAAGGAAATCCTTTCGGGCCAATGCCTGCGCTTATGGCAACTGCCGAATATGTTACCAAAGTTCACGCAGTTTGCACTCGAACAGGAAATTTAGCACATTATAGCTTTAGAAAATCTGACAGTGATAATTTGGTTCTTCTTGGCGAAACTGAAGAATACGAGCCATTAAGTCGTGCTGCTTATTATAAAGCCATGAGAGAAAATATGGAAGTAAAAGATGCAGAACATTTGAATGGTGACGATAAAAAACAATAAACATTGACACTTTCCATCCGCAATATCATCCCAATCATTAAAGCCAAATTTATTGGAATTACTGATGTAGCAATTATCGACGCAGTTTCTATTGACAGTCGTTCGTTGCAAAACAGCGAAAGCACTTTATTTTTTGCTATAATTGGTCCAAATAATGACGGACATCATTATGTTGCGCAACTTATTGAAAACGGAGTTGTGAACTTCGTTGTAAGTTATATTCCATCCAATTTACAAGGAAAAGCCAATTTTTTAGTGGTTGAAAATACACTTGAGGCATTACAAACTTTTGCTGCATCATACCGTAGCGATTTTGATTTTCCAGTTATTGGAATCACAGGAAGTAATGGAAAAACAATTATTAAAGAATGGTTGAACTTTTTGTTAAGTCCCGATAATAATATTATTCGTTCTCCTAAAAGTTATAATTCACAAGTTGGTGTGCCGCTTTCGGTTTTGGGAATTAATGAAAAACACAATCTTGCTATTTTTGAAGCTGGAATTTCTACTACAAATGAAATGGCGAATCTTCAAAAAATCATTCAGCCAACTATTGGAATTTTATCTAATATTGGTTCGGCTCACGATGAAGGCTTTCATGATGCAGGAGAAAAAATAAAAGAAAAATTAAAGCTTTTCAGTTCGGTTGAAGTTTTAATTATGAATAAAAACAGAACGATAGAAGCATTTCTAAATCCAAAAATAAAAACCTTTACTTGGAGTTCTGAAGACGGAAAAGCCGATGTTTTTGTAATTGCCAAAGAAAGTTCCGACAGAACCGAATTTAAAATTACTTACGAGAAACTTTGTTTTAAAATCACGATTCCGTTCAATGATCAAGCTTCAATTGAAAATGCGATGCATTGTTTGATGGTTATGCTTTATTTCAAATACGATCAAGATACCATTCAACAACGAATTGCCTCGTTGTATCCAGTAGAAATGCGTTTGAAAGTCAAAAACGGAATCAATAATACAACACTTATTGATGATAGTTATAGTTCTGATTTTCAGTCATTAAAAATAGCTTTAGATTTTCTTGAAAGTCAAAAACAATACAAAAAGAAAACTTTAATTCTTTCTGATATTTTTCAAAGCGGATTAGTCATCGATGAATTGTATTCGCAAGTTTCACATTTAATTGTGTCTAACAAAATCAATCGTGTAATTGCTATTGGAAAAACGATTTCTGGATTTAAAAATAAGTTTCCGAATTGTATTTCATTTGAAACTACTGAAAAATTTCTAGAAACAATTGACAAAATTCCATTTGAAAACGAAACGATTCTTATAAAAGGTGCGCGTCATTTTCACTTTGAAGAACTAGTTGCTGCTTTAGAAGAAAAGACGCATGAAACCGTTTTAGAAATCAATTTGAATGCCATAAGTCATAATCTGAATTTCTATAAATCCAAACTAAATCCAGAAACCAAATTGATGGTAATGGTGAAAGCGTTCGGATATGGAAATGGCGGATTTGAAGTAGCTAAATTACTTTCGCATCACAAAGTAGATTATCTCGGTGTGGCTTTCGCCGATGAAGGAATTTCGTTAAAAAATGCCGGTATTGATTTACCAATAATGGTTTTGAATCCAGAAAACACAAGTTTTTCGGCAATAATTCAGCATCAATTGGAACCAGAGATTTATTCGATTAAAGGTTTGACAGCATTCTTAAAAATTGCCGAACAAAAGAAACTAAAAAATTTTCCTATTCATATTAAATTGGATACTGGAATGCACCGATTGGGATTTGAAGAAGAAAATATTGACGAATTAATTGCGAAACTTAAAGACAACAAAACGGTTGCTGTAAAAAGTATCTTATCGCATTTGGCAACAAGCGACGACATGAAATTTATAGATTTTACGCTTTCGCAAATTAAATTATTTGAAGAATTATCATCCAAATTAATATCAGAATTAGGCATAAATCCAATTCGTCATATTTTAAATACTTCTGGAATTTCCAATTTTCAGCAAGCGCAATACGATATGGTGCGATTAGGAATTGGACTTTATGGAGTTTCTAACGATGATGAGGAACAAAAAGCATTAGAAAATGTAGGAACTTTAAAGTCGATTATTTCACAAATTCGAACTATTGAAGCCGGAGAAAGTGTAGGTTACGGTAGACGATTTATAGCTGAAAAACAAACAAAAATTGCTACTATTCCAATAGGATACGCCGACGGAATTTCTAGACATTGGGGAAATGGAGTGGGTTATGTGGTGATAAAAAACAAAAAAGCACCAATAGTTGGAAGTGTTTGTATGGATATGTTAATGGTTGATATTTCAGGTATTGACTGCAAAGAAGGAACGGAAGTAATCATCTTTGGTGAAAATCCGAGTGTGACTTTTATGGCAAAAGAACTAGGAACAATTCCATATGAGATTATGACTAGCATTTCTCAAAGAGTTAAGCGAATTTTCTATCGAGAGTAGTAATAATTCTACAAAATTTCTGACAATATGTTAAAATTTTAACTAATTTTGCAAAGTTAACCAATAAACAAAAACTATTATGGGATTTTTTGCAGATTTTAAAGCATCTTTAATGAAAGGTGATGTGTTAAGTTTAGCAACTGCGGTTGTTATAGGTGGGGCTTTTGGTAAAATTGTTGGCTCAGCAGTTGATGATGTTATTATGCCTTTGGTAGGATTGATTACTGGTGGAATCGATTTTACTCAAAAATTTGTTTCTTTAAATGGTACAAGTTATGAAAATTTAGCTGCTGCAAAAGCTGCTGGAGCAAGTGTAATTACTTATGGTAATTTAGTACAAGCAATAATCAATTTTGTAATTATTTCATTGTTCATTTTCATTGTATTAAGAGCTGCTGAAAAAGCTAAAAAGAAAGAAGAGGCTGCTCCTGCTGCACCAGCAGGTCCATCTCAAGAAGAATTGCTTACACAAATTAGAGATTTATTGAAAAAATAATAAACCGCTACATTATATATTCTAATTAAACCGCTTCTTAATTGAGGCGGTTTTTCTTTTTTAAAAAACAACTTCAACTTCAACTTCAACTTCAAAAATCAATTTCAACTTCAAAAATCAATTTTAATTATTAATTGATAATTTTTAATTTAATTTCTACCTACTTTTGTATTTCAAAAATTTTATTAAAATCTAAATAAATCTATATGAGAGTTGCTGTAGTTGGTGCAACCGGAATGGTTGGCGAAGTAATGCTTCAAGTTTTAGCGGAAAGAAATTTTACTGTAACAGAGTTAATTCCTGTTGCTTCAGAAAAATCTGTTGGAAAAGAAATTGAGTTTAAAGGGAAAAAATATAAAGTTGTTGGAATGCAAACTGCCGTTGATATGAAAGCTGATATTGCTTTATTTTCTGCTGGTGGCGAAACTTCTTTAGAATGGGCACCAAAATTTGCCGCTGCAGGAACAACTGTTATCGATAACTCTTCAGCTTGGAGAATGGATCAGACTAAGAAATTAATTGTTCCAGAAATCAATGCTTCAGAACTTACAAAAGAC
>JAIEMH010000215.1 GCA_019752245.1 Flavobacteriaceae bacterium | reverse complement strand
CCTTTAAGTGCCAATACAACTTATTACCTAAGGGCTTATGCAACTAATAGCGATGGTACAGTTTATGGAAATCAAATAACATTTACTACTTTAAATATTGTGTTCACCGTTGGAACTGGGGTTACTGATGGCGATGGAGAATTCTATCCTTCAGTTATTATAAACGCTAAACAATGGATGAAAAAAAATCTAAATGTTAGTAAATATAAAAATGGAGACGTAATTCCTCAAGTTACCGATGCAGCTTCATGGGACGCTTTAACAACTGGAGCTTGGTGCTATTATGAAAATGATACAGCAAACGGACCAGTTTACGGAAAATTATACAATTGGTATGCCGTAAATGATCCAAGAGGTTTAGCGCCGTCAGGATGGCATATTCCAACAGATGCAGAATGGACGTTGTTAACTGACTTTTTAGGTGGTGAAAGCGTTGCGGGTAAAAAAATGAAAGAAACAGGTAATACAAATTGGGCAACTTCAACTACATATTCTTCAAATCAATCAGGTTTTACAGCTATTCCAGGTGGATATGGTTATTTCAATTATAACTTTGTTGCAGGCTCAACGCCTGCACTTACAGATCTTTTTAAATACAAAGGAAATGTTGCTTATTGGTGGAGTTCAACAGCAAATCAAGATTTAGTTTGGACAAGAGATGTAACTTATCAAAGTGATGGTGTAGTGAGAAGCGGAGTAATAAAGAAAAGTGCACTTTCTGTTCGTTGCGTAAAAAATTAATTTGAACAAAAAAATAGTTAAAAAAGACGAATTCATTAGAGTTCGTCTTTTTAGTAAACATAAAAAAATTATAAGCTATCTTTTATAAAAGTGTGAAATTTATTTTATCCAATCTACTTATTTCTTAATTTATTTCTTAAAAACTTATTATTAAAAAAAAATCAAACTCAATTCTTAAAAAAAGTTTTGCTTTTCAAATGCCACTCCTTCCCTATACTATAAAAAAATTACTGTCACAGTTTTTGAACCAAAAACACGTACATTACATGACTTGTGCCAGACCTGACCATGGCAACAGCGAACTCCCAGCTGCGCAAAGTGTTCTAATTAAAAAATTGACCAGCTGCGCAAAGTGTTCTAGTTAAAATAAATATTCACCAGCTACGCAAAGTGTTCCTGAAAAAAGCTGCGCAAATGTCTCCTGACTTTGCGCTTTTTTTTCATTTTATTAAATTTAAGATAAGAAAATATAGTCTATAAATTAAGTGATGACAATGCAAGTATTTTTGATCTTTCAACAATCCAGCTCCGCAAAGAGTTTCTGGAAAAAGCTGCGCAAATGTCTCTTGACTTTGCGCAATTTTCTTTATATTCGATAAAGGCTAAATTTATGAAAGAAGGTTATGTAATAAGAGAACAATCATTGCCTCATTTTTTAACAGTAACAGTTGTAGATTGGGTTGATGTGTTTTCAAGAAAAAATCATCAAGATAGTGTTATAGAATGCGCATTTAAGTAATCTTTTCGAGTAGTCTTTTGTGCTGTAGTTCTAATTACTTTTGTAATCATCAATGACTTGTGTCTAAATTTTATTTTTTTAAAAAAATGCACACGAATTTGTGTACAAATTTTATTCTTTAAAAAAATAGACACAAAATAAAATCACTGCAATTAATTAACGAATATGTTTTGCTCTTGAAAGAAAAGAGGATTTATTATTTAGGACTTAACAAGGCTAATAGTTGGTTTTTTCGGACAACAATGATTGAAAATAATTTTTTGAAAAAAATCACTCACTTTTCAGCCCTGATGGGAGCGATACCTTGTTTAGCGGACAGCAGGAACACGGATTACAAGAATTACTACTGATTCGCTCCAAATTTATATTCTAAGCAACTTTCTTCCGTGAATTAAAACTTCGGGATTTATTAATATGATGCAAAAAACTCCAGATACAACTAGAAATTTTAAGATGTTGTGAAGTTGTAAATACTGAGGTTTGCTGTTTGATTTCCAGAGAAGTAAGAGGAAGAAAATCAATATTATTAGGCTGATGTAAAAGTAAATGTCCATGTAGCCAACATCGTAAACGTCTACTAAAAAATAGACAGGTATGATGGTTAGAATGGTCAATGTTGTTATTATTTTTTTGGCAAAAACTTCTCCATATTTAACCGGAATGGTTAGGTAATCGTTCGCAATATCACCTTTTATGTTTTCTAAATCTTTTATTATTTCACGAATTAAAAGTAATAAAAACAAGAAGGTTGCGTGTGCAAATATCTCAGGATAAAGGTTTTTGTAATATAATAAAATAGCAAAAAATGGTAAAACTGCCAAAAGTGAGGCTGTTAGATTGCCTATTATCGGATATTTTTTTAGTTTGTGAGAGTAGAACCAAATTAAAAAAATGTAAACCGAAAAGAATAAAACGGCTCTAAAAGAAACAAAAAACGCAATTAAAGCAACAATAAAATTAACAGTAAAATATACTTGTAATTTGGTCCTTTGGCTTACTAATCGATCTAGTTTAGACTTGTTTGGTCTGTTTATTAAATCTTTTTTGCTGTCATAAAAGTTATTAATGATGTAACCCGATGCAATTGTCAAACTTGAGGCAATAACTATTATAAAAAGATTGAAATCGAGCAAAACCGATAGTGCTCTTTTCTCCGGTGCCATTATAAAAATAGCTGATAGGTATTGCGCTAATGCAATAATTGGAATGTTGTAACCACGAACCACAGAAAACATACTGACTATTTTCAGTAATGTAATTTTGGTTTGTCTGCTTAACATGTTTTTGTAGAATTAGAAATTATAGACAACTTCTAATTTGTAATCTTTTAAAGATTGTTTTGCTTTTTCTAAATCTTCTGTGAAACCAAGAATATAGCCACCACCACCAGAACCACAAAGTTTTAAGTAGTAATCGTTAGTGTCAATTCCGTTTTGCCAAACTCCGTGAAATTGCTCAGGAATCATTGGTTTGAAATTGTTTAAAACGACTTTTGATAGTTTTTTGGTATTAGAAAATAATGATTTCATGTCGCCACCAAGAAAATTTTCTACACATAAATCGGTGTATTTTACAAACTGATTCTTTAGCATAGTACGAAAACCTTGATCTTTTAGGTTTTCCATAAAGATATTCACCATTGGAGCAGTTTCTCCAACAATTCCTGAATCTAACAAAAATACTGCGCCTTTACCGTTGGTACTTTGCGTTGGAATTCCCGTTGCTTCAATATTGTCTTTAGAATTTATTAAAATTGGAATACTCAAATAGCTATTTAATGGGTCAAGACCTGAACTTTTTCCGTGAAAAAATGATTCCATTTGTGAGAAAACAGCTTTTAATTGCAATAATTTTTCTCTGGTAAGATTTTCAAGAACAGTAATTTTATTGTTTGCATATTTGTCGTAAATAGCTGCAACTAATGCGCCACTACTTCCTACACCATAACCTTGCGGAATGCTTGAGTCAAAGTACATGCCGCGTTCTACGTCAGACTTTAAAATATTTAGATTGAAAGTTACTAGCTCTGGTTGATCGTTTTGCAATTGCTCTAAATAAACTAGAAAACGTCTAAGACTTAGGTTAGATTTTACCGCTTCTTCAGATGGATTTTCGTCTACTTTTAATGCGCCATTATAAAAATTATAAGGAATAGACAAACCTTTAGAATCTCTAATGATTCCGTATTCTCCAAAGAGAAGTATTTTTGAGTAAAATAAGGGTCCTTTCATATTCTGATTTGAGGTAAAATTAAATTATATTTTGCGAACCAAAACCAATTTCATCACAAATATACTGACCATTTTGACAATAGCCAACTAATTCGTCCTTAATAAATTGCAAAGTTTCAACGGTAACGTTTTCGGGATACAAAATATGAACATTTGCACCAGCATCTAACGTGAAACAAACAGGAATTTTAGTTTCGTTTCTAAATTTCCAAATTTTATTAATGATTTCCAACGTGTTAGGTTTCATTAAAATAAAATAAGGCATAGAAGTCATCATCATTGCATGTAAAGTTAGGGCTTCACTTTCTACAATTTTGATAAATTCTTCTAAATTTCCATTCTCTAAAACGGATTTTATACTAGATAAATTATGGTGTGCTTGCAAAAATCGTTGTTCAGCATACGGATGATTGTGCATTAAATCGTGTCCGACAGTGCTTGAAACTTGTTTTTCGCCTTTATCAACCAACAAAATAGTATCTTGATATTTCTTAAAGGTTGAATGTATTTCAAATGGAAATTCCACTCCAAATAAATCGGAACTTTCTTTTATTTCTTCATGTTTTCCCCAAACTACAATGCTTCCTTTTACACTTCTGCATGCACTTCCTGATCCTAATCGAGCTAAAAAAGAGGCTTTTTGGTAAAAATAAGTTTCGGACATTTCTGGGTTTAAAAGTTTTTCTAAACTCATTATGTTCATTGCCAAAGCAGCCATTCCTGATGCTGAAGATGCAATTCCCGAACTGTGTGGAAAGGTATTTTGGGTATCAATTGTAAAATGATAATTTGTCAAATACGGACAATAAACTTCAATTCGCTCTAAAAATTTTTGAATTTTTGGTTTGAAATCTTCTTTTGGTTTTCCTTCAAACAGTAATTCGAAAGAAAATTTAGCAGATGTTTTGTCAACTGTAGCTGAAATTTCTCGCTTTGAAAAGACGAGTTTTGTAATAGTTTTACAATTATTCAAAGTAAAACTAATAGAAGGATTGGCCGGAATTTGATGATCCTTTTTACCCCAATATTTTACTAGAGCAATATTACTTGGCGCACTCCATTCAAAGTTTCCTTCTTCAATAGTTTGAGAAAATTGGGTTGCAATAAAATCCTTTTCGGATATCATATATTCTAAATTTATGCAAAGATACCTTTTTTAGAAAAACAATATAATTTTGTTTACTATATTTGTTCAAAATATAAACAAAATGCAAAAGATACTTAGAATTGCCGTTGTCGTAATGACATGTTTGGTTATTGGTTATTTTTCTGGAATGGTTACTCGTGAAAGCATCACTACTTGGTATCCAACATTGATAAAGCCAGTTTTTAATCCGCCAAATTGGATTTTTGCACCAGTGTGGACTGTTTTATATATTATGATTGGCGTTGCAGGAGGAATGGTTTGGAACAGATTAGAATTTGATGCTGAAAAGGTTAAAAAAGCTTTTTTGTTTTTTATAATTCAATTGGCGTTAAATGCTTTGTGGTCTTATTTGTTTTTTGGTTTGCACAATCCTCTTTTGGCTTTGATAGAAATTGTTTTATTGTGGCTGATCATTTTTGAAACCTATACACAATTTAAAAAAATTGATAAAGTTGCCGGAATGTTATTTATTCCATACTTGGCTTGGGTAAGTTTTGCTATGATACTAAATGGAAGTATCTGGTGGCTTAATAGATAAAAAAATCCCGATTTGTTTTACGAATCGGGATTTTTTTGCTTTAATTGATTACCAATTTCTTAGTGGTTTTCAAATTGCTAGCAGTTGTAATTTCAACTAAGTAAATGCCTTTTGGAAAACTTGAAATATCAACACTTACAATGTTATCTAAATTTGATTGAATTTCTTTAATGTTTTTTCCTAAGACGTCATAAAAACTAATTTTTGAGATTGATTCTGAACTTGAATTCAAATTAATATAAATCAAATGATTTGCTCGATTTGGATAAAGAGTGAAATCATTTGAAGTAAAGTTTAAATTGCTAAGTGCAGATGTGAATTTAGTATTGAAAGTATTAGTTATAATAGCAGGATTTGAATCAAAATAAATAGAAGCAGTATTCGGAATTATGTCGCCAGCCTGAAAACCTGGATTTAATTTTACTTTAAAATAAATATATTCCGAACTTAAAGTCTGGCTTACAGAAGAAGGAACTAATTGAATATTTTTAAATTCCCAAACCAAGTTGCTGTTAACTTTTGTCATAACATACTGTTAATAATACGCCACTTGCCGTTTTGGTTTGTGCATGTGTCGCTATAACGGAAAAAAATAAAAATGTAAAAAGTAGTTTTTTTTTATGTTTGCTTGATTTTTAACAAACTACATGATAAATAGATGTTTTTAAACAAATGTTTGACTTATAATAAATCCACCAGTCCAAGCATTCTGAAAGTTAAAACCACCAGTAATCGCATCAATGTTTACAATTTCTCCTGCAAAATATAGATTTGGGTGCAGTTTGCTTTCCATTGTTTTAAAATTGATTTCTTTCAAATCGATTCCGCCTGCGGTAACAAATTCTTCTTTAAAAGTACTTTTTCCGTTTACTTGAAACGTTCCTTTAGTTAATTGATAGGCTAAGTTTTGGAGTTGTTTTTTGGATAAATCTGCCCATTTAGTTTCTTCAGATATTTCGGAAGCCAAAACCAAACTTTCCCACAATCGATTAGCAAAATCAAATGGTGATTTTTTAGAAACTGCTTTTTTAGAATGTTCTAATTTTAGTTCTTTCAGTTTTTCTTCTGCCTCGTCAAATGTTAATTCGTTCAGCCAATTTACATCAATGGCAAATTGATATTTTTTATCGGATAATTCTCGTGCACCCCAAGCAGAAAGTCTTAAAATTCCTGGACCACTCATTCCCCAATGTGTAATTAATAATGGTCCGGACGCTTCGAGTTTTGAGTTTTTAACTTTAACAGTTGCTAACGCAGAGACACCCATTAAATCTTTTATTCTTTTATCTTTAATGTTAAAAGTAAATAGTGAAGGTACAGGTGGAATAATGGTGTGTCCAATTTCTTGAAGCATTTCCCATATTTTAGGATTGCTTCCAGAAGTCATTATTAATTTTTGGCAAGAAAATGTTTCTTGGCTGGTTTCAACTTTCCAATAAGTTGAGGCTTTAAAAATAGATTGAACGCTTTGTCCTGTTAGAATATCGATTCCAAGTTTTTGAGTGGCTGTTATAAAGCAATCTACTATTGTTTGTGATGAATTGGAAACAGGAAACATTCGTCCGTCGTCTTCAATTTTTAATTCAACACCATGTTTTTCAAACCATTCTATTGTATCGCCAGAGCAAAATTGATGAAATGGACCGCGAAGTTCTTTTTCACCTCGAGGATAAAATTTTACTAAATCATTCGGAACAAAGCAAGCGTGTGTAACATTACATCGTCCACCACCTGAAATTTTAACTTTAGAAAGAACTTCTTTTCCGCGTTCTAGAATCGCAACTTTTAGTTTTGGATTTTTCTCTACAATATTAATTGCTGTAAAAAAACCTGCTGCACCACCACCAACAATTAGTATATCGTATTTTGTATTCATCTGTTGGCAGGTTTAATTTATTGGCTAATTTGTAATTTGTAACTCATATTCGATCTGGAAAATCAGAAATTATCCCATCAATATTTAAAGTTTTTGCAAAGATAATGTCTTCTGTAGAATTTACCGTCCAAGTATAGATTTTAAATCCGTTTTGTTTTATTTCTTCAACATTTTTGAGATTCAATAATTTAAAATATGGATTTATGGAGTGTGCTTTTATTTTTTGTGCAAATAAAAGAGTTTTTTCAATGCTGTCTTCTGTTAAAACACCTGTAAGAATGTTAGAATTTAATTTTGAAATCTTCTCTAATTCATCCCAAATAAAACTTGAAACGAAAAACTGATTATAGCTCCAATGATATTCTGAAATGTATTTTTCTACTAAATGTATGACTTTCTCCGTTGCCTTTTTATCTTTAATTTCAATATTAACTGGGCAAACTTTATTTATTAAATTTAAAACTTCATGCAACGTCGGAATTCCTAAACTTTGAAGTTGAGACGAAGTAAAATCTTTTACAAATCCTTTTGAAGAAGTTGTCCTGTCAATTGTTTCGTCATGAATGACCATTATTTTTCCATTGGAACTTAAATGGATGTCCAATTCTATTCCATCAACACCCAAATCGAGTGCTTTTTGAAAAGAAGCCAGTGTGTTTTCGGCAACATAACCTTTTGCACCACGATGACCAATTTTGAGCATTATTTTAAAAGTGCATTAGTGCGTCTGATAGCTTCTTCATCTTTATAATCTAGCCATGCTTGACCTTTGCGTTTTCGCATCCAATTGTCATAATGGCGAATGATAGCCACATTTGCAAATCCTTTAATTAAGTTTTTTGGACGTCCTGCTAATGAACGCAGGCTAAGTGAGAATCCTGGCGTTAAATATTTCATGTAATGCCACCATCCTTCGGGCATATAAAGCATTTCGCCATGCTGCAAATTAGTGATGTAAGGTTTTACATTTTTTAATGCTGGAAATTTTTCAAAATCGGGATTGTCAAAATCAATGTCTTCATTGCATATCCAAGAATAGGGAAGGCGATACATGTATTTTGTTTCTTTTGGATCGACTAAAACGCATTGTTTTTTACCTTCAAAATGAATGTGAAAAATATTAGGAAAATCAATGTCGTAATGCATAAACACTTTGGCATCTTGACCTCCAAAAAACACTAAGGGTAAACTTTTTAATAAACGAAGTCCGAGATCTGGCCATTTCATGTCCGATTTCATTGAAGGGACATCTTTCATTAAATTGTAAAGAAATATTCGTAAATCTGTTGGGCCTTTTTCTAAAATATCAATATATTCTGACATGGTCATTGTGAAATCGGGCTCATTCACTTTTTTTGTATAATCGGTTTTTCGACTGTCATACAAAGGTACCGTCTTGTTGCCTGCAACTTCTCTTAAAAAATCAAAATTCCATTTAGTGAATGCTGGCCAATCTTCAATTTGATTGGTTATCACAACTGGTTTTTGTTTTTTATAATAATTTTCTATGAACTCTTTTTTTGTAAGTTTTTCAACTCTTTCTATTTCTATATATTTGAATCCCATAAATAGTGGTTGTTGAATTTAATAATTTAAAAAACTTTTAAATTAAAGATACAAAATTATCTCCGTTTTTGTTTATTATTTAACATATTTTCAACAAAAAAATTGCCCTTGTGAGGCAATTTTTCTTAAACAGTCTAAGATTAAAGCTTATATTTTTTCAATTAATAATATGGCGTAATTAGTTTCAATATTGATCTTTCCATCTTTTACAATTGTAGTTTTTCCGGAATAGGTATCTCTTACTTTTGTACCGTTTTTGAAAATTCTACCTACAGAAATTTCTTTTTGTCCGAAAGGCAAATCCAAAGCTACAACAACTGAATCGGAATATTTATCTTTAGTAAAAGTTCTACTAAATACATATGGAAAACTTGAAATTTGACTGTGAATTCCGCCACCAATTGCCGGATGATTTTTTCTAAATTGTCCTAATTTTTGCCAATGCTCTTGTACAGCTTGAGTGTAAACATCATTAGAAATTGCGTTCCAATTCATAAAAGAACGTAGAGTTGCATCGCCTTGAGCGTCTGCAATGTCTAACGAACGTGCACTTTCATCGCCATAATATACTTGAGAAATTCCTGGAGCGAGTAACAATTTTGTGCCACTTTCAAATGCTTTTTCGCGTTTTTTATCAAACGGCCAACCATCATCATGTGATGAAACATAATTCATAACAGTATGATTTTTCAAGTCATTGTTCAGGATAGTTGAATATTTTGAAAATAACGCTTCATAGTTCATTTTGGCTTCATTTCTAAAATCAAAATTGATTAATCCTGTAAATCCATTTTCAAAATAATTTACTTTTTTATCTCCAAAATCATAGATTAATTTGTTTCCTATATTGTATCCGTAAACTTCTCCAATTGTAAAAAACGGATTGTTATCTAATACTTTTTTCGGATTGTTTTTCTTGAATTCAGAAAATGCGTTATCACATACTTTTTTAAAATCTGCCCATACATCCTCTTTTGTATGTTTAGCTGTGTCTACACGATAACCGTCAATTCCATAATCGGTGATGTAATCTGAAAGCCATTTCATGATGTAATATTTTGGAGCACGTGGATATCCAGTTTTAGAAAAGAATGTATCCAATTCTTTAACTTCTTGCTCATAACGTCCTTCTTTTTTCCATTTTTCAATCAGAAAAGGAGGAAGAGCGACATTTTCTTTGCTTTCTGTTTTTACATCGGGTAGATTTTCAACTAAAGTACAATTGATGTATGTGTCATAAGAAGTATAAGTGCATTTTGGCGAAGTTCGTGCCCAATCACTAGGATAAACAGTATCTTCTGCTGTAACTGGTCCAGTGTGATTGATAACTGCGTCTAGCATAATTCTTATTCCGCGAGCATGAGCTTTTGAAACTAATTCAGCTAAGTCTTTTTGGGTGCCATAACTTGGGTCTAAAGCACTCCAATCTCTTGTCCAATAACCATGAAAGCCATAAGAAAAACCAGTTCCTTCGTCAACACCATCATGAATTTGTTCTACAACTGGTGTCATCCAAATTACATTGATGCCAAGTTTGTCAAAATATCCTTGATCTAACTTTTGAATAATTCCACGAATATCACCACCTTCAAAACCTCTTAATTTTCCAGTAGATTTATTTCTATTGAATGTATGATCATTTGTTTTATCACCATTATTGAATCGGTCCGTTAAAAGAAAATAGACATTGGCGCTTTCCCAAACAAAAGGTGTTTTTGTAACAAAAGGTTTCTTTTTTTGAGCGATTGTAGTTCCGAAGAATAAGAAAACAACAATTATAAATGGGTTTATTTTTTTGATCATAATTTAGTATTCAATTTTAATTTCTGGATAGGTTCCTTTTTTCCAAGAGATAGGAATTTCTAATGGTTGGTTGAATGTTTTGTTTACAATTTCTTTTCCGTCAACAAAAATGCGTTTTGCTTTAATATTATGTATTTTTAGATTTACATTTTTGTCTTTTGAAATATATTTTTTTCCTACCTTATTATAAAAATTAATTTTTAAAACATTGTTTGAAATATGACTACCAAAGCTTAATAATTCATATTCTCCTTTTTCATAAGCATTTGGAGTTGTTCCATCATCATTATATAGCTCGCCAATAGTTTCAGGCATTGTTGTGTCAAAATAATAATGCAAATCAAAATTATCAATTGAATATTCACTTGTATTTTGAATGGTTTTAATCATTGGAATAAAACTTCCACCGTTAACAAAAACTGGAATATGATCTTCAGTCACTGCAACTTTTTCTGTTGTATTGGCTTTGTATTCTTTGTCTGTATAGAAGTCAAACCAATTACCACTAATATCAACAGGAAATTGAACTAGAGTCTCTTTTACATTAGGACTTGTTATGGGTTTTATTAAAAAACTATTTCCCCAATAATATTGATCCGATTTCATATCATATTCTAACGGATTGGATTCGCTTTTGGTTAAAAATGGATTCATTAATGGATTTCCAGTTTGATTGTTTTTAAATGCTAAAGTGTAATTATAAGGTAATAATTGATAGCGTAATTCTACTTGTTTTTTAGCTTTCTCTTTGGTTACAATATCTTTATAAGCCACTTCAGAAGCAACATCTTCTTGAGCATGTGGACGAAAAATTGGTGTGAAAACACCGTATTGCAACCAACGTAAATACAATTCGTTATCGAAATAATCTCCAGCAAATCCGCCTAAATCAGAATGCATGTAGGCCATTCCTTGCATTCCCATTTGAACTGAAATTCCTACTTGACTTTGCAATCCGCCCCAACTTCTAGATACATCGCCACTCCATGGAATCATTCCGAAACGCTGACTTCCCGAATATCCTGCGCGCATTAATATAAAAGGTCTTTGATTTGAAAAGTCTTTTTTATAACCTTCAGCAATTAATTTTGCCCAATTATGCCCATAAATGTTGTGAACTTCATCGGCTTTTCCAGCTGCTGTTATTGCAGTTGAAGGAAAAACTTCTGGTTCTCCCAAATCGCCCCAAAGTCCACCAATACCTTGTTTGATTAATCGTTTGTAAACGTCCCAAAACCATTGTTTTCCTTCAGGTTTAAAAAGGTCAACTATTCCTGTGTTTCCGAAATAAAAATCCCATGTTGCTGGAGTTCCATCGGCATTGGTAGCCAATACTTTTTTAGTAACTGTTTCGTCCCATTTGGATGATGATGTTAAAATAAAAGGTTCGGTAATTAAAATAGTTTTAATATTTTTCGCCTTTAAATCGGCAATCATTTTATCTGGATTTGGAAAATTATCTTTGTGCCAATCTAGATTTCCCATGGTACCTTGTACTTTTTTTCCGAACCAATATAAATCTAAAATAATGGCATCAACCGGAATTTTACTTTCTTCAAATTTCTTAATGGTTTTTTCTACTTCTTCTTGAGAATGGTAACCAAAACGTGATGAAAAATTCCCAAAGGCCCATCTTGGAGGTAAAGGCTGTCTTCCTGTAAGTTCGGTATAATTTGCAACTACATCGCCTACAATTACTTGATAGGTTTTTCTTCCAGAAATAGTTTCGTAAGTTAATGTGTTGTCTTTTTTAGAATCTAAATCTAAATACCCGATAGAAGGATTGTCAAAATGAATGGCATAATTCTTAGATGAAATAACTACCGGAATGCAAAAATTCATCAAATTGGCTTTGGTTTCATAACCATAACTTGCGCGGTTGTACAATTGTAATCTATTGCCGCGACGGTTCATTGTTTCAAAAGCTCTTGCTCCGCCACCGTATAATTTTTCGTCATCCGAAATAGTGAAATCAATAGTTTCTAATCCATCTTTTTTGACATAGCCATTTTTCTCAGAAAGTATTTCACTATCTGTGCATAAATAGGTTATTTTAAAAGGTGTTTTTGTTATTCTAACATTGATGTTTTCGCTAGATAAAACAATTAGATTTGGCAAATTGGCACATTTGCTTATATGCAATTTTTTTATTTCACTTGGTACAACAGCATGAGAAATTGGATTGAAGGTTTCTCCAGTTGGTATAAATGATGTTTCAACAATATTGTCAGATAATGGCTTCATCAAATATGAGCCATCATTAGTTTTAATTTCTAATATATTGTTTTTCCATGTGTGCGAAATGTACTTTCGGTTTGCATTTTGAGCAAAAGAAAGGGTTGTAATTAATAAAAAAGCTATTATTTTCTTCATAATAATTTTAGTTCAATTCTAATATTAAAACTGATTTGCCTTCAATTTCAATATCATTTTTCAAATCAAATATTTTTCCTGTTACGACATCTTTACCCGACTTAAAGTTCTGAATATTTTCTTTAAAGTGATTAATTTGAATTTTATGTTTTTCATTACTATTGTTAATTACAATCATTACGCTTTCAGAATCATTGTATCTAAAATAGGTATAAACGTTATTTTCTGGTAGGTAATGCGTAGTTTTTCCGTTGTGGATTACCGATTTATTTTTTCTCCAAGTGAATAGTTTAGAAGTGAAATCAAAATATTTTTTTTGAGTTTCTGTTCTTCCAGAATTTGTGAAAGCGTTGTTTTCGTCATTCCATCCGCCAGGAAAATCTTTTCTAATGTCGGCATCGCCAAGTTTGTCTTTATTTCCAGCCATACCTATCTCTGAGCCATAGTATAATTGAGGAATACCACGAACAGTTGCAATTAATGTCATTGCCATTTGGTATTTTTTGAAATCATTTTTATAGATTTCATTAAAGCGTTGTGTATCGTGATTTTCAGCAAAAATTAATAAGCTGTTAGGATTTGGATATAAAAAATCGTTGGTAAAATTGTCGTAAACTTTTATCATTCCTTTGTCCCAGCTCGATTCATTTTCGTTGAAAACGGCACTTAAAGCATCGTGAAGAGTAAAATCCATTACGCTTGGCAAATTGGAATTGAAGTTTTGAATAGCGCCAATTTTACTATCTTTTTGCCAATAGGACATTTGAGCTTGACTGTGCATCCAAACTTCACCAACAATATTGAAATAAGGATATTCATCTGTTATAGCTTTAGTCCATTTAGAAATTCCTTCTTTGTCGTTGTAAGAATAAGTATCTACTCTAAAACCATCTAAATCGGCGTACTCAATCCACCAAATAGCATTTTGAGTCAAATAATTTAAGACTAATGGATTGGATTGATTTAAGTCGGGCATTGATTTTACAAACCATCCATCCATACACATTTTAGCGTCTTCTTTTGAAGCATTTGAGTCAAATTGTGTCGTCATATGATAATTGGTTTGTGCATAACCAGGAAATTGATGTAACCAATCGTAAGTTGGTAAGTCTTTAATCATCCAATGTTGTGCACCCCAATGGTTGGTGACGTAATCCATAATATTTTTCATGCCGCGTTTGTGTAATTCGGCACTCATTCTAACATAATCTTCATTAGTTCCGTATCGAGGATCAATTTTATAAACGTCAGATTGACCATAACCATGATAGGAATAAGCTTTGTCGTTGTCTTCACAAATTGGTGTTGGCCAAACTGCAGTAACGCCTAATTCTTTTAGATAATCTAAATTTTTAATAATCCCTTCAATATCACCACCATGTCTTCCGCCTGGAGTTGCTCTGTCTGCTTTCTCAACAGTTAGAGTAGAACTGTCATTATTTGGATTTCCGTTGGCAAATCTATCTGACATTATAAGATAAATCATGTCTGAGGAATCATAACTTTTTCTAAATTTTGAATTTTCTCTTCTTTCTTTTATCGAATAATTTTTTGTGAAAGCAACTTTGTTTTTACTTTTAAAAGAGAAAACTATATCTTGAACTGGACTATTTTTTGTATTAATAGTTACAAAAACATAGTTTGGGTTTTCAGTTTTTTTGATATTTTCAATTACTAGTGAATTGGAAACAGAAACATCATATTGGGCAATATTTTTTCCGTAGAACATAATTTGCACGCTTGATAAATTCATGCCACTCCACCAAAAAGGCGGTTCAACTCGGTCAATTTGAGCAAAAGATAGCGATGAAACTAGTAAAAAAAAGATAATTTTTTTCATTGGTTTTTGTTTTAACAGTTAAGGCACATAAGATCATTTAAGTTTTTCTTATATGTTCTTACATGCCTTAAAGGTTTTTTTTAATAGTTTTTATACAGTTACCAAACTATTTGGCTCTACTAAAACTTCATTTCCGTTAACAAATACTTTAATTTCATTATCTCCTTCTAGTGAAAATGTTGTTTCGTTTTGATGTACAGCAACCTTAACTATTTGGTTTCTAAAATTAATTTTGAACGAATAACCTTCCCATTCTTTTGGAATTTTAGGTTCAAAATGTAGTGTGTCATTTTTAACGCGCATTCCTCCAAAACCTTCTACAATACTCATCCAAGTTCCAGCCATTGAAGTAATGTGACATCCTTCTTCTACTTCTTTATTGTAATCGTCTAAGTCAAGACGAGAAGTTCTTAAGTAGAACGTATAGGCTTGTTCCATTCTTCCTAAAGTTGCAGCTTGAATTGAGTGAACACAAGGCGAAAGAGAACTTTCATGAACTGTGAATGGCTCGTAAAAGTCAAAATGTTTTTCTAATTGTTCTTTAGTAAAATGATCTTCGAAGAAATAAAATCCTTGAAGCGTATCTGCTTGTTTGATGTAAGGCGAACGTAAAATTCTGTCCCAAGACCATTTTTGATTTATTGGACGTTGACTTTTATCTAAATCGTGTACTTTAATTAATTCTTTATCTAAGAAACCATCTTGTTGTAAATAAACATCGTGTTCTTCTGAAAACGGAAAATACATATTGTCAGCAACGGCTTTCCAATGTGCAATTTCGGCATTGTCTAAATTTACCTTGCTCATTATTCTAGTGAAATCTGAGGCATAGTCGCTTTCTACTTTAGCAATTTGTTCAATAGCATAATCTATACACCATTTAGCCAAATAATTAGTATAGAAATTGTTGTTTACGTTATTTTCATATTCGTTTGGACCAGTAACTCCTAATATTACATACTGATTTCTGTAAGTAGAATATGTGGCTCTTTGGTGCCAAAAACGAGCAATTCCGATTAATACCTCTAATCCTTTTTCTGGAATATAAGAATAGTCACCTGTAAATCTATAATAGTTAAAAATTGCAAAAGCTATTGCTCCGTTTCTGTGAATTTCTTCAAATGTAATTTCCCACTCATTATGACATTCTTCGCCATTCATTGTAACCATTGGGTACAAAGCAGCGCCATTTTTGAATCCTAACTTACCAGCATTTTCAATAGCCTTATCCAATTGATTGTAACGATAAGTCAATAAGTTTCTAGCTACTTGTTGGTCTTTAGTAGCCATGTAGAAAGGAATGCAATAAGCTTCTGTATCCCAATAGGTTGAACCACCATATTTTTCACCAGTAAAA
>JAIEMH010000126.1 GCA_019752245.1 Flavobacteriaceae bacterium | reverse complement strand
GGATTTAATGGATTTTTAATGGGAGAATATTTTATGAAAGAGGAAAATCCGGCAGAAAAATGTAAAACTTTAATTCAGCAGTTGTTATGAAAATAAAGATTTGCGGAATGAAATTTCCGAAAAACATACTTGAAGTCGGCGCCTTGCAACCCGATTATATGGGATTTATTTTTTATCCAAAATCGAAGCGTTATGTTGGTGAAGATTTTTCAAATAAATCAATAGAAAAATTACCTGAAAACATAAAAAAAGTTGCGGTTTTTGTAAATGAAGATGTTAATCGAATTATTGAAATTCAAAAGCAATTTTCGTTTGATTTTATTCAATTACACGGAAATGAATCGGTTGCTGATTGCAAAGTTTTAAAAGAAAACAACATCAATGTTATCAAAGTATTTTCGGTAGACAATTATTTCAATTTTAATGATGTTGTGGCTTATGAAAATGTTTGCGATTACTTTTTATTTGACACTAAAACGCCTAAATATGGTGGAAGCGGAAAAACATTTGATTGGGAATTATTAGAAAATTATACTTTATCCAAACCATTTATTTTAAGTGGCGGACTAAGCATTCATACTATCGGTAAGCTTAAATTTAATAAGTATCCGATGTTAGCTGGATTGGATTTCAATAGCAGATTAGAAGATTCAAATACTAAAAAAATTACTGAAGAAGTTAGCGAATTAATAGAAAAAATAAGAAGACGATGAAAACGACTTTACAACCTGATGAAAACGGATTTTATGGCGAATTTGGCGGTGCATTTGTACCAGAAATGTTGTATCCAAACGTATTGGAATTGCAACAAAATTATTTGCAAATCATAGCAACTGAAGACTTTCAAAAAGAATTCAAATTGTTATTAAAAGATTATGTTGGGCGACCAACACCATTGTATTTTTCGAAGAATTTATCGGAGCAATTCCAGGCGCAAATTTATTTGAAAAGAGAAGATTTAAATCACACTGGCGCACACAAAATTAACAATGCAATTGGTCAAGTTTTGTTGGCCAAAAGATTAAATAAAAAAAGAATTATTGCTGAAACTGGCGCGGGTCAACATGGCGTTGCAACAGCTACTGCATGTGCTTTATTGGGATTGGATTGCACAATTTACATGGGCGAAATCGACATTGAACGCCAAAAACCAAATGTTGAACGCATGCGCCTTTTGGGTGCGAAAATTCAACCTGCAACTAGCGGAAGTAAAACCTTGAAAGATGCTACTAACGAAGCTATTCGAGCTTGGATAAACGATCCTGTCGGAACACATTATATCATTGGTTCCGTTGTTGGTCCGCATCCTTATCCCGATTTGGTGGCGCAATTTCAATCGGTTATCAGCGAAGAAATCAAAATCCAATTGAAGGAAAAAACAGGCGATGAAAACCCAGATTATGTTGTGGCTTGCCTTGGAGGCGGAAGTAATGCAATTGGAGCTTTCTATCATTTTATTGACAATGGAAAAACCCAATTAATTGCTGTGGAAGCTGGAGGTTTAGGAGTTCATTCTGGAAAAACGGCAGCAACAATTGCTTTGGGTAAAAAAGGAATCATTCACGGAAGTAAAACCTACTTAATTCAAACCGATGATGGACAAATTGTAGAACCGCATTCAATTTCGGCAGGATTGGATTATCCCGGAATTGGTCCGATTCATTCTTATTTGCACGATACTAAAAAGGCAGAAGTAGTTTCAATAACCGATGAAGAAGCGATGCAAGCGGCTTACGATTTGTCTCGAATAGAAGGTATTATTCCAGCGATTGAATCGGCACATGCTTTGGCATATTTGCATAAAATGAAATTGAAAACTACCGATGTTGTGGTCGTGAATTTATCAGGAAGAGGCGACAAAGATTTGGCAACATTACAAAATTACAGAACAGATGAAAAATAGAATCCAAAACTTATTTGAAACCAAAAAAGAGAACATTTTGTCGTTGTACTTTACGGCAGGATTTCCAAATTTGAACGATACGCTTACCATTTTAAAACATTTAGATGAAAGCGATGTTGATATGATTGAAATTGGATTTCCGTATTCTGATCCTTTAGCAGATGGACCAGTTATTCAAGAAAGCAGTGGACAAGCGATTGAAAACGGAATGACTTTAAATCTTCTATTCGAACAATTGCAATCGCTTCGAAATATCACTCAAAAGCCAATTGTTTTGATGGGTTATTTGAACGTGGTTTTACAATTTGGAGAAAAAGAATTCATAGAAAAATGTGCACAAGTTGGTGTTGACGGAATTATCATTCCTGACATGCCATTGCACTATTATCTGTCAAATTTTAAAGAATTGTGCGAAGTAAATCAAGTTTCAAATGTGTTGTTGATAACGCCTGAAACTTCGGAAGAACGTATTAAGCAATTGGATAGTTATTCGTCCGGATTTATTTATTTGGTTTCTTCTAATAGCATAACAGGAAGCACCAATGCAATTAGTTTTCAAACGGATTATTATCAACGTATTCAGAATATGAAGTTGCAAAATCCACATTTAATAGGTTTTGGCGTTCACAATAAAAAGACTTTTGAAACGGTTTGCGAATTTGGTTCTGGAGCAATTATTGGAAGTGCTTTTATTAAGCATTTAAAAGAGAAAGGAACGAGTAAAGAATCTATTCAAGGATTTGTAGATGGAATAAGGAAATAATCCTTTATAGTCGGAATAAAAGGTATGCTGAAAAGTATGCCTTTTTTTATTGCTGTTTACAAAATCAAAGAAACTAGTAAAGAAACATCTTTTATAAAATCTTCTTATAAACAATGGATATTCCTAAAAACAAAAAATCCAGTTTAAATAAATAAACTGGATTTTTAAAAAGCTCCCTCTCTTGGGCTCGAACCAAGGACCCTCTGATTAACAGTCAGATGCTCTAACCAACTGAGCTAAGAAGGAAACTGTATATTTTCAATAATGTGTGAACTTTTTCTTTGCTTTATTTTGACTTGAAATTGTATTTCTTATCTGCTAAGCGGTTGCAAATATAAAGCGTTTTTTATTTTTTGCAAACAAAAATTGATATTTTTTTTATTTTTTTTATTTACCAACTATTGCTTTGTAAATATCGTTTCCATTTGCAAATAAAAGTAGCGATATAAGTAGAACAAAACCAACTAATTGAGCTTTCTCCATGAAATTATCACTTGGTTTTTTACCTGATATCATTTCGTATAATAAAAATACTACGTGACCTCCATCTAGTGCCGGAATAGGCAATAAATTCATTACTCCTAACATTATCGACAATAAAGCGGTGATACTCCAAAACGCCTCCCAACTCCATGAAGAAGGAAAAATATTAAAAATAGCTCCAAATCCTCCTACGCCTTTATAGGCTCCTGTACTTGGAGTGAAAATCGCTTTAAGTTGTTTACCATAACTAGACAATTGCTCTGTACCTTTTTTAATTCCTACTGGAATAGACTCAAAAAAACCATATTCTTGTTTGTTCACTTTATACAAACCAAGTTTTTCTAAATTATCATAAGGTAAGCGAGAGGCATAAACCAAACCCAGTTTTGCGCTGTCAGTAACTTTTAAAGAAGTTTTTACTTCTTTTTTATCTCGCAACAAAGTAGCTTCAATAGTTTTTCCTTTTAAATTTTCTAAAAGCACTTTAACCTCGTCGGCGTATTTTACTTTAACACCATTTAAGCTAGTAATAATATCTTTAACCATTATAGCATTACCATTCAGTGATTTGTCAGAATATCCTGAAACCACAAAAGGAACACGAAGCTCTACCAATGAACCGCGTTCAGACTTCATTAACTGATCAATAAAGTTTATAGGTAATTTTACAGTTTCTTGTTTTCCGTTTCTTTCAATTACTACTTCTTTTGCTAAAAGTATTTTTTGATTAAGCTCATAAAATTTCTCTACAGCTGCGCCATCGATAGTTATGATTTTATCTCCAGTAGTAATCCCAGCC
Organism: Flavobacteriaceae bacterium; assembly: GCA_019752245.1. Lineage (GTDB taxonomy): Bacteria > Bacteroidota > Bacteroidia > Flavobacteriales > Flavobacteriaceae > Flavobacterium. The sequence continues at coordinate 12,625 of JAIEMH010000126.1, read as the reverse complement.
TTTTCAAGCACTGGATTATTTACCCAAACACCATCTTTTGCATCACTAGTCGCTATATATTGTTCACCATAGAAAAAAGTCATTCCAATATAAATGATAAATGCCAAAATAAAATTTACAGTAACGCCGCCTAACATAATAATTAAACGTTGCCATGTTGGTTTAGAGCGAAATTCCCATGGTTGTGGCGGCAAAGCCATTTGCTCCTTATCCATGCTCTCATCAATCATTCCAGATATTTTTACATATCCACCAAGAGGAAGCCATCCTATACCGTATTCTGTTTCGCCAATTTTCTTTTTAAATAAAGAATATTTTACGTCAAAGAAAAGGTAGAATTTTTCTACTCGTGTTTTAAATAATTTGGCAGGAACAAAATGACCTAGCTCGTGAAGAATAATAAGTATTGATAGGCTCAGTAAAAACTGAGAAAGTTTAATTGCAAATTCCATTTTTAAAATTCAGTATTGTTATAAAAAAACAAAAGTAAGGTTTTCACCTTACTTTTTACCAAATATGTTGTTTATGCCTAATTTTTTATAATTTTTTTATGAAATGTTCCTTGGGAAGTTTGAATTTGAACATACAAAATACCAGCAGAAAGAGCTGTTAACGAGAAATCTAAAGCAGTAGTCTCAAGTACTTTTTGTCCTAAGTTATTGAATAGAATTATTTTTTCTACCGAAATATTAGTTGGCATTTGTACATGCAATTCGTTTACCGCCGGATTAGGATATACTTCGATTGCTTTCTCTAACTCGAAAAAATCATTGCTTAAAGTGACGGTATTGTTTTTGGAAATAATATCTTTCTTTGGATCAAATTGTACGCCTGTAATTGAAAACGGAACAGAAACAATAAATAGATGATTGTTTGTAGTATTATCGATAACAATATCAAATACTTGTCCGCCAGCACCAGTAAATCTTATAGGTAAAGGCATTTCAAAATAACTTACACTTGCGTCTGACTGTATTTGACTAACAGTAAGTTTAGCTTGACCTACACCCCAATTTTGAGCCGTGATACTATAAGTTGGATAACCTTGATTGAAAATCCAATCGTTAAAGAATTCAGTTAAACTGCTTCCGTAAACCGCTTCCATGTGCGATTTCAAATCAGCGGTAAGAGCATATTTGTAAGCCAAATTGGCATCAGCAAGGTAATTTCTCATGGCTTGAAAAAAATTAGTGTCTCCTAATTTTAACCTTAGCATATTTAAAACCATTGCTCCTTTATTGTATGTCAATCTAGTACTAAAAACACGACCAACATTTGTTGCTTCAGCATCTGTAAGGTATACAGCTCCACCAGTTTGTGAAGTTATACTATTTATCATGTTGGTCTTGTCGGCTACAAAAGCTACAGTTCCATCAAAATTTTCTATAACCAAAGATGCCATATACGTAGCAAATCCCTCATTCAACCAGATATCTTTCCATGTACCACAAGTGATTTTGTCGCCAAACCATTGATGTCCCATTTCATGTGCAATTAAACCTCTACTAAAATTATTCATAAACGAGACGGTGGTATGCTCCATACCTCCACTCCAACCAAATTGAGCATGACCATATTTTTCATTATGAAATGGATATATTTCAAACAGATTACTATAAAAATCCAAAATTAAAGGCGTTTGATTTAACTGTGATTGAACCGTTGTATTAAAATTTTCTGGATAAATATAGTTTACTATTGGATAAGTATTGGGTGCTGTTCCAGCTGTTTGAGTATAAACTGTATAATCTGTAGCAGCCATACAAATTAAATAAGCAGGAATGGGATAATTGTGCTGAAAATGAGTTGTTTTAGTAAGCCCATTAATAACTTGTGACTGTTCTACACCATTAGAAACAGCTACATATTGAGAAGGAGCAGTTATAAAAACATCTATATTGTTTATTTTATCGTTCAAATCTTGTTTGCATGGCCACCAATCTCTAGCTCCAAAAGGCTCCGAAAGTGTCCACAAAACTGGTGATCCATTGTGCGTTGTTGCTGCAAACGAACCAAAACCGCCACTTGGAGGCGCACCAGAATAAATAATTTCTACTGTTGCAGAGGTTCCAGTGGTTTGTGTTGATGGAAGTGTTATCACCAATTCGTTTGATGAATTTTGAGTGAATACTAAATCAACGGCATTCTTTTTTACAGAAGTTACCGTCATTTCTACTGCCAAATCAAAAGTAACTGAATTCATATTCGCCAATGCAGTATAAGTAGTAGTAACTTTTCCTGATACAAAATAAACTTCTGGATCTATAGTAAATTCCAATTTATGATAAGTTACATCATAATTTAATGTATTTGGATTAACAGCAACTGCCATTAAATTAGAAGCCGATTTCATTTCAGCATGAATTAGTTCTCTTAGATCATCTTGTTCTTTTTGGGCAAATGAACAAGTTAATGAAAAAAGAAACAATAGCAAGTAGGTTTTTCTCATGAGAATTGACATTTTTTTGCGAATATACTAATTATTATGTTTTATAACTTGTGAAATTTTATTAAAATAGACTTTAACAACTTAAAATTGATGCTTTTATAACAGAATATAATCTTTTTATATTATTGTTTAAATAAAAAGCAATTCCTTAAATTTGCAACCTTATAAAATTCAAATCATGTTACAGATAGCCTTTATTAGAGAGAATCAGGAGAAAGTAATTAAAGCCTTAGCCAAAAGAAATTTTGACGCTAAAGACTTAGTTAATGAAGTTGTTGCCATTGACGAAATTCGCAGAGCGGTTCAAGCCGAAATGGACAATGCGCTTTCAGAATCTAATAAATTATCCAAAGACATTGGTGATTTAATGAAAAATGGTGAAAAAGCAAAAGCGGAGATTTTAAAGTTAAAAAACGTTGCGCTAAAAGAAACCAGCAAAGATGCATCAGAAAGATTGGAGACATTATCTCAAAATCTATTGCAAAAAATGTATTTGCTACCCAATTTACCAGCAGACATTGTACCTAACGGTAAAAGTGCCGATGATAATGAAAACATTTTCGAATCTGGTGAAATTCCTGTTTTACACGATGGCGCCTTGCCACATTGGGATCTGATAAAAAAATATGACATTATTGATTTTGAATTAGGAACAAAAATTACAGCTCCAGGATTTCCTGTTTACAAAGGCAAAGGAGCCAAATTACAACGTGCTTTAATTTCTTATTTTTTAGATAAAAACACAGACGCTGGATATTTGGAATACCAAGTACCGCATTTAGTGAACGAAGCTTCTGCATACGGAACCGGACAATTACCTGACAAAGAAGGGCAAATGTACCACGATGCCAAAGATGATTTGTATTTAATTCCAACGGCAGAAGTTCCTGTTACAAATATATTTCGTGATGTAATTGTTGCCGAAAATGAATTGCCTGTATTGTGTACTGGTTACACACCTTGTTTTAGAAGAGAAGCAGGAAGTTGGGGTGCACATGTTCGTGGATTGAATCGTCTACACCAGTTTGACAAAGTAGAAATTGTACGCATTGAACATCCTGAAAAATCATACGAAGCGCTAGATGGAATGGTAGAACATGTAAAAGAAATTCTTGACGAATTAAAATTACCATACAGAGTTTTACGCCTTTGTGGTGGCGACATGGGTTTTGCTTCGGCATTAACATACGATTTTGAAGTTTTTTCAACAGCTCAAGACCGATGGTTAGAAATTTCATCTGTATCAAATTTTGAAACCTATCAAGCCAATCGTTTGAAATTGCGTTTTAAAGATAAAGACGGAAAAAATCAATTAGCACATACTTTAAACGGAAGCTCATTAGCTCTACCAAGAGTTATGGCCGGAATACTAGAAAATTACCAAACGCCAGAAGGAATTGTAATTCCAGAAGTATTACGCAAGTATACAGGATTTGATATTATTAACTAAAAGTTAATCTTATACAACAATGTACTAAATTGGCACAAAATGTGTTACTTTAGTACATTGTTTTTTAATAGAATTTGATGAAAAAACTCCTTGTCTTATTATTTTTCGCGTTTACGCTAGTTGTTCAAGCACAATCCGAACAATTAGCGCAGAATTATTTTGATAGAGGTGAGTTTGAAAAAGCACAAATTGCATACGACGAGTTACTAAAAGCGCAACCCAACAATTTTGTTTTTTTCCAAAAATCAGTGGAGTGCTTCCAGCAATTATCACAATTTGACAAAGCAGAAAAAGCCATCCAAGAACGACTAGACAAATACAAACAAGGCAATTTCTTAGTAGAATTAGGTTATAATTTTCAGCTTCAAAAAAATCAAGAAAAAGCCAATAAATACTACAACCAAGCATTAGATAAAATTAGAAAAAATGCCAATGAAGTATATCAAATTGCTTATGTTTTCGAAAGAAAAGCATTAATAGATTATGCGCTTCAAGCCTATCAAATCGCACTTGAATTAGAACCTAAATTCAATTTTAATTTTCAAATGGCGCTGCTTTATGGTCAAAAAGGCGACACCAACATGATGATTGAAACCTTCTTGGACGAGTCTTATAAAAATCCGCAAAATTTGGTAATGATTCAAAATCAATTATCCCGATTTATGATTGAAGATGTTGATGTAAGTTTTAATGACGCCTTGAGAAAATCGTTACTAATTCGCATTCAAAAAACACAAGACATCTTTTGGAATGAATACTTAAGCTGGTATTATGTTCAGTTAAAGGAGTACGGAAAAGCATTCATTCAAGAAAAAGCAATTTACAAACGAAACCCCGAATCATTTGCCAACATTGTGAATTTAGGGCAATTGGCTATTGAAGAAAATGATGAAGCAGCAGCCACAGAAATATTAGGGTTTGTTCTAGAAAACACCAAAGATTTAGACCTATTGATTCAATCCCATTCCTATTTAATGGAAATGAAAATCAAAAAAGCACAACCAGAAAATTATGCTGCCATCAACTTAGAATTGGATAATTTAATTAAACAGTTTGGCGTTAGTCCCTATTCTTTATCGCTGCTAAACCTAAAAGCACATTTTGTAACTTTCAATTTAAAAGATGCAGAAACTGGAAAAACCATCCTTAAGAATGTTTTGACAATGCCCATCAATAGAGAGCAAATTGCCGAAACAAAAATGGAATTGGCAGACATACTGTTGTTTGAAGAAAAATTCAATCAAGCATTAATATATTATTCTCAAATAGAATCTGACGGAAATAATAATCCTGTGGGTCAGATGGCAAATTTAAAAATTGCCAAAACAAGTTATTACAAAGGCGATTTTAAATGGGCAAACCACCAATTGGAAGTCCTTAAAGCAGCATCAACACAACTAATAGCCAACGACGCTTTAGATTTGTTTTTGTTAATTTCAGACAACACCGTAGAAGATTCGACGCAAGTTGCTTTGAAGAAATTTGCGCGTGCCGATTTTTTACTTTTTCAAGATAAAAAACAAGAGGCATTGGCAGCATTTCAAGCAATCTTAAAAGAAAACAAAGGCGATGCAATTGAGCCAGTAACACTTTTAAGAATAGGAAAAATCTACGAAAGCAGTACCGATTACAATGCTGCTTTGGCAAATTACAAACAAATTTTAGACAACTTTAAAGAATGTATTTACATCGATGAAGCATTATTTTATTCGGCTGAAATCTACAATCAATTAAACGATATAGAAAAAGCCAAACCGCTTTATGAAGAAATAATTACCAAGCATGAAGACAGTATTTACTATGTCACGGCACAAAAAAAATACAGAAAACTTCGTGGAGACAAAGAAATTTAGTTCACATCAAAAAGCATTTCAAAAATCAAATTTCAATTTTTATGATCTTATATAACGTTACAACAAACATTGACGAGACTATCAAACACCAATGGTTGCAGTGGATGCAAGAAAAACACATTCCAGAAATTTTAGCAACAGGCAAATTCTCATCAGCAAGATTGGTGCGTGTTTTAGTAGAAGAAGAAATGGGCGGATTGACCTATGCCGTGCAATACACAACCGATAGCAAAGAAACATTGCAACGTTATTATGCAGAAGATGCGCCTAAGTTTAGAGCAGAAGGACTATCGCTATTTGGAGACAAAGCACTTGCATTCCGAACCGAATTAGAATTTGTATCAGAGTTTTTTATGAATAATTAATTAGATTTTATTTATGGAAATTAGATTTCAAACCAAAGAAGAAAGCAACAAACAGCAATAAGATGATTTTTTAAAATTATCGAAAGCGGAACGTTTTTATAGTTTTTTACTTTTGATGGAACGAGTAAATCAATTTCCAGTAAAGAATAAAATCGATAATACTAAAGATAATTTTTTGATAGTAATTCGTAAAAAGAATGAAAAACAATATTGGAATGAATTTAAAAAAAACCTTAGCGATTTAGAACCTTCGCGGCAAAAAAAATATGGAAAAAGTAAAAGCCAAAAAACACCTAGGACAACATTTTCTAAAAGACGAAGCTATCGCCAAAGCAATTGCCGATACATTAAATCTTGAAGGATATGATGATGTATTAGAAATTGGTCCAGGAATGGGAGTGCTAACCAAGTATTTGTTAGAAAAACCAGTAAACACCTATGTAATTGAAATCGATACAGAATCGGTTACCTATTTGGATGAAAATTTCCCTAAACTTAAAGACAAAATCATTTCTAAAGACTTCTTGAGATACAACATCAACGAAATTTTTGAAGGAAAACAATTTGCCATCATAGGCAATTTTCCCTACAATATTTCAACACAAATTGTATTTCGCGCACTAGAATACCGCAACCAAATTCCAGAATTCGCAGGCATGTTTCAAAAAGAAGTAGCCGAAAGAATTTGCTCTAAAAAAGGAAGCAAAGTCTACGGAATTCTTTCTGTTTTAGCACAAGCGTTTTACGATGTAGAATATCTATTTACCGTTGACGAAACTGTTTTTATTCCGCCTCCAAAAGTAAAATCGGGCGTGATGCGCATGCGAAGAAAAGAAAACTTTACTTTGCCTTGCAACGAAAAAATGCTTTATACCGTTGTAAAAATGGCATTTCAACAGCGCAGAAAAACGATGCGAAATAGCTTAAAAGCATTAAATTTGTCTGATAATTTAAGAGAAGATACTATCTTTGACCTTCGACCAGAGCAATTATCGGTAGAACAATTTATAGAACTTACTCAAAAAATAGAGGCGAATGCAGTTTAAAATCAGTAAAGAACTTTTAGTTCAAATTGAGCAATTAATTCATCAAAAAAACGACGAGGAATTGGAAGTTTTGTTGAACGACTTGCACCATGCTGATATTGCCGAAATTTTTGATGAGCTTGAAATTAACGAAGCCATCTATATTTTTAAAATTCTTGATAGCGAAATCACAGCCGAAATTCTAACCGAATTAGAAGATGACGTTCGAGAGAAAATCCTGCAAGGACTATCAGCTAAAGAAATTGCCGAAGAACTTGACGAACTAGATACCGATGATGCTGCCGACATTATTTCTGAACTTTCTCAAAGCAAAAAAGAAGAAGTAATATCTGAACTTGAAGATGTTGAACACGCCAAAGACATTGTAGATTTATTGCGCTACGACGAAGATTCTGCCGGTGGTTTAATGGGAAAAGAATTAGTGAAAGTAAACGAAAACTGGAACGTTCTTACCTGCGTAAAAGAAATGCGTATTCAGGCAGAAAACGTTACTCGCGTTCATTCAATATATGTTGTAGATGACGAAAACCGATTAAAAGGACGCCTTTCGCTAAAAGACTTACTTACTACTTCTACCAAAACACCTATTAGTGATGTTTACATCAAAAAAGTAGATTCTGTTAGGGTTTCTGCTTCCAATGTAGAGGTTGCCAGAATAATGCAAAAATACGATCTCGAAGCCATTCCGGTTGTTGACGAAATGGGACGTTTAGTGGGCAGAATTACCATTGACGATATCGTAGACGTTATCAAGGAAGAAGCCGATAAAGATTATCAATTGGCTGCCGGTATCTCTCAAGATGTCGAAGCCGATGACAGCATTCTGGAACTAACAAAAGCACGTTTGCCATGGTTAGTTTTGGCACTTCTTGGCGGATTTATAAGTGTGAAAATGCTAGGACTTTTTGAAGGCGCAATGCTTAAACACGGCGAACTATTCTTTTTTACACCATTAATTGCCGCAATGGCTGGTAATGTTGGCGTGCAATCTTCTGCAATTATTGTGCAAGGCTTGGCAAACCACACCATAAGCGGTTCTTTATTTAATCGTTTGCTAAAAGAAATTTCTTTGAGTTTACTAAACGGTGTCATTCTAGCAACAATACTATTTATAGGCAGTCATTTCTTGCTAAAAGTAGATATCAAAATCGGAATGATTGTAACCATAGCGCTAGTATCTGTAATTATCATAGCTTCATTAATAGGAACTTTTATCCCATTACTATTAGATAAATTCGGAATCGATCCAGCACTTGCAACCGGACCGTTTATTACTACAAGCAACGATATTTGCGGAATCTTAATTTATTTTTCAATCGCTAAATTGATTTTAGGATTCTAAAAAAAGTTTTTCTTTTTAAATAAAAACACACCTGTAATTGACAAAATTCCTGAAATTAAAAGAATAATCCACAAACCATTTGGATTGTTTTCTAACGAGTTAGGCACATTCATCCCATACAAACTTGCTATCAACGTTGGAATCATCAAAATAATTGAAATAGAGGTCAAGCGCTTCATAACAACGTTCAAATTATTCGAAATCACAGAAGCATAAGCATCCATCATACCAGTTAAAATGTCACTGTAAATGTTCGACATTTCTTGCGCTTGCTTCAACTCAATATCCACATCTTCTAATAAATCAAAGTCAAAATCCAGCTCTTCTGTTTTGATATTTTTTATTCTTTGAAACAATACATTGTTACCTTTTAAAGAAGTAATAAAATAAACCAAACACTTTTCTAAATGAAGCAACGCCTGCAATTCTTCATTTTTAATAGATTTTTCCAAGTTATCTTCCGCCAATTTAATACGTTGATTAACCTGTTTCAAATATTTCAAAAACCAAACACTTGAAGACAAAAGCAACTTCAAGACCAAATCAAAATGGTTTTTTATAAGAATATTTTTTCGTTGCGTATAATGCACAAAGTCATGCAACATTTCGGTTTCATGAAAACAAATAGACACAAAAACATCTTCCTTAAAAACAATCCCTAACGGAACCGTTGTAAAAGGCAATTTAGCATCAGAATTTTTATACGGAATTCTTAAAATGATTAAATACCAACCATCTTCCATTTCAATCCTCGGACGCTCATCGATATCGGCAATGTCATTGTAAAAAGATTCTGGAATAGAAAGTTCTTCCAGCAAGTACTTTTGATCTTCAGCAGTTGGGTTTTCTATAGAAATCCAGCTATTTGCCTCCCAAACATCCGAAGTAACCAAACCCGAACGATTGTTTTTTAAAAATTTTTTCATGATGTTTCTTCATTATTAAGTGAACAAAGAGCAACATCAATCGTTCTTTATTCAGGTTTAAAAGGTTTTCCTACAATACTCGTCCATCTTTGGATAAAATTTGTTTTCGGCGCAAAAGTAGTTTTTAATATCCTATAAATTCTTAAAATAAACTTAATTCATTTTCAGAAGCGAAAGGCTTGTGCTTTATTTACTAACCATTTTCCTGCTGCCTTTCCAAAATCCCGATGAAAAAATCGGGCGTTTTTCCCTTGCATCAGGGCTAACTAGTATTCGTCTTTTACTTTTATTTCAGTTTTCAAAAAATACTTTTCTCTATCCAACAAATTTTTAGTAACTCGAAACAGACAAAAAAATAAAGAATTCTAATGTAGAATAAACCCAAAAGCAGAGTTTCGATTTCTAATTTCTTCTTTTGTATAATCACAATCGTTTGGTATTATTGTGCACCTATTAATTCTTTTAGCTTTTTTAAATTCTACCCTACCTGTTTCCTTTCCTTCAGTATTGATACAGTAAATGTATTTTGGATAACCATTAGGGACATTTTTTGACGCCTTCCAAATTTCATATATCATAGAATGATAGGTAAATGGTAAAAAATCAGGATCTGTTTTATCTACAATATAATGGACTGTATCAATTTTTTTTCTCTTTTGATATTTCAATGGTTTTTTGGATTTTAAAATGTAATGATAATAGATTGTATCATTAATAAGTGTGTCCTTCAAATTAATGAAGCTATAATTTCTTTTTTCAAATTTATAAGGATTACCAAACCTATTAACTTCATCGCAGGTATTTGTAATTGTATCAATCTTGTTTAATTTAGTTTTAGCAATTAATCTATTAAATGATATCCCATTTTCATCTACAAAAAGTACAGCATAAGCCAAAGAATCCTTATTGCCTGAAGCATAAAGTCTATAATTATTATGTCTTGAACTTAACCAGTACAAAGAATTTGTTTTTATATTTTTTAACGAATCAGTATGCTCAATCAAAAAGATATAATCAAAACTATATTTTTTCTGACCAACCATTTGACTAAAAACGAAAAGACTTAATACTAATAAAACTTTTTTCATAAAGAATTTATAATTGTTGTATTCCAAAAATAAGTATTTTTATCCTTTAAAATCATTATGCCTAAAAATAACATAAAAATCCTACACATCGATAGCAATCATCCGTTATTGTGGAACCAACTTCAAGAAGCCGGTTTCACTAACGAAGAAGATTTTACTTCCTCCAAAGAAGAAATCGAAGCCAAAATTCAAAACTATAACGGCATTGTAATTCGTTCCCGATTCAAAATCGATAAAACCTTTCTCGACAAAGCAACCCAGCTTCAGTTCATCGCACGTGTTGGCGCAGGTCTAGAAAGCATCGACTGTGACTATGCAATTGCAAAAGGCGTGCATCTTATTGCTGCGCCCGAAGGAAACAGAAACGCCGTTGGCGAACACGCGCTTGGAATGCTATTGTCATTAATGAATAAATTAAACCGAGCCGACAAACTAGTGCGCGAAGGAAAATGGATTCGTGAAGGCAATCGTGGCTACGAATTAGAAGGCAAAACCATCGGACTAATAGGATACGGAAACATGGGGAAATCGTTTGCTAAAAAACTAAGAGGTTTTGATGTAAAAGTTATTTGCTATGATCTTCTTGATAATGTCGGAGATGAAAATGCCAAACAAGTTACCCTTAAAGAACTTCAAGAAAAGGCAGACGTTCTAAGTTTGCACATTCCTTGGACGCCCAAAACCGATAAAATGGTAAATTCTGAATTCATTGATTCGTTTGCAAAACCATTTTGGTTCATCAATACTTCTCGCGGAAACAATGTAGTTACTGACGATTTGGTAACTGCTTTAAAATCTGGAAAAGTACTTGGAGCAGGTTTAGACGTTTTAGAATACGAAAAACTATCGTTCGAAAATTTATTTATTGACACCGAAAAACCTGCTGCATTCCAGTATTTATTAAATTCAGAAAATATTTTATTAACACCTCACATTGCAGGTTGGACATTTGAAAGCCACGAAAAATTGGCACAAACCATCGTTGATAAAATCATCAAACATTACAATTGGTAAAAAATTTGTAACTTTTATAATAAATACAAGTCCAATAACCAAAATTTTATATTTTAGACACTTCAAACCAAAAATTAACTAATCAATAAACAAATTTTTTATGGACGCTAACAGAGTAGACATGTTCATGATTGCTAACAGTAAATATTTTGAAAGCCATCACTTGAATGCAGTAAGAGAAAAACTAATACAATTAGACGATGCTAAATGGCCGGTTGTACAAACCTTGCAATTTAAAAGTCCCGACACAACCCAACTTTTATCAATTATGGGTGGACAATTGGGTATGGACCGTTTTTTTATTGGTGATACAGGTCTCGGAATAGCTAAATTACTAACTTGTGGTGGATTTTACATTTGGACAATCATAGATTGGTTTTCTATTTCGTCGGCTGCAAGAGAGAAAAACATGGAGACTTTTCAAAATTCGTTGTATTAAAAAATGCCTAAAAATAAGTTATATACTGTTCTTCTGATAGCTTCTATCGCAGGATACGCTTATTTTTTTTACAGTTTAAATCATTCCGAAAGTACTCATTTTAGTGTTTGTATGATCAAGAATGTGACAGGCTATCCTTGTCCGTCTTGCGGTACAACTCGTGCTATCCAATTGCTTCTTCAAGAAAAATTTGCGGCATCACTCTTGATGAATCCTTTCGGAATAATTGTTGCCATACTTATGATAGTGGTTCCTTTTTGGATACTATTCGATTTGGTAACTAAAAAAGAAACATTTTTTACCAATTACAAAAAAGCAGAAGCAATTATAAGGATTAAAGGACTTGCCATTTTCTTAATTATTTTAGTTGTACTAAACTGGATTTGGAATATTTATAAAGGATTATGACACAAAACACAACATTTCCATACAAACCATCAGACCATGAGTCGGAGAAAGCATCCAACAGTTATTTGATGTCTTTAGTTGCTTTGGTCGCAGGTTTACCATTACCGATCATCAACTTGATTGCTACATTTTTCTTTTTTATTGCCAATAAATTTATAAATGAATAATTTTAAATTTAAATCAAAATTTATTTAATAACTTACTCATATTTTTTATCCGATAAAGGCTAAATAAATTTCAAATTC
>JAIEMH010000346.1 GCA_019752245.1 Flavobacteriaceae bacterium | reverse complement strand
CATAATTTTAAAGTTTGATAATTTCTATTTACCAAAATTACACAAACTATCTTTTTAATGTGTAGCCAAATGGCGTTATTTTTATCAACCGCAGATTCGCAGATTGAAAACTAATTTTATTTTATGGAATTAAATTTAAAAATCTGCGAATCTGCGGTTAAACTTAATTTATGTTCTTGCGAATTCGACTCATATGGCGTGATGAAATTCCTAAAAAGGAAGATAAATAATGTAACGGAACTTCTTGAAGTAATTTAGGATCGGTTTCTAGTAGTTTTTTGTAGCGTTCTTCAGGAGTTAAGGTTAACAAATCAATGCGATAATCGTCAATTAAACAAATTTGTTTCTCTATAACATTATAATAAAATTGATGAAATGCTTTGTTGTTTTCAATTAAATCTTTGAAAGTTTTTAAGTCTACAATCCACAATTTGCAATCGGCAATAGCTTTAATGCTTTTTCTAGAAGGTTTTCCAAATAAAAAACTACTCAAAGACGAAGTTACAGAATTTCTCAAAGCTAAATAGGTTGTTTTTTCTTCGTCTAAAACTTCAATAGAATGCTGTAAAATCCCACTTTCTACAAAACAAAAATGTTGACAAACTTCATTTTCTTTAACAAGGAATTCGTTTTTTTTGAGCTGTAAAACTTGGAAAAATGCTCTTGCTTTCACAATCAATTCTTCTGTAAATGGCTCATTCACATCAATAAATTGACATAGATAATTTAGAAAAGCGTCGTTAGATTTTGAAATGGGCATTTGTGAAAGTTTCAACAAAAATATCCAAATAGTTTTCAACTCAGATTAAAATCTATATTTTTATAAAAATTTTCACAATGAAAAATTCTTTTCTTTCAATACTTCTTCTTTTTGCAATTGTTATTAAAGCCCAAGAAAAAAAAGCGTACCAACTTTTTGATAAAAATGGAAAGAAAGTATCTTACAAAAAACTTTTAAAATCTGCTGAATCTACACAAGTGGTATTATTTGGTGAGTTTCACAACAATGCAATTTCACATTGGTTAGAATTAGAATTAACCAAAGACATAGCGCAAAACAAAGCTATTGTTCAAGGTGCTGAAATGCTAGAAGCGGACAATCAAAAACAATTAAATCAATATTTGAACGGAGAAATCAATCAAAAAAAATTAGATTCAACAGCACGACTTTGGCCAAATTACAAAACCGATTACAAACCATTAATCGATTTTGCACTAGAAAATAAAAATCCATTTGTAGCAACAAATATTCCAAGAAGATTTGCGTCAATGGTATCTAAAAAAGGATTTGAAGCATTGGAAACTCTAACTGTAGAAGAGAAGTCTTGGATTGCGCCACAACCAATTCCTTACGACGCTAGTTTGCCAGGTTATGTCGAAATGATGAAGATGATGGGCGAACATACAAGTCCGAATATGCCTAAAGCACAGGCAAGTAAAGATGCAACAATGGCCTATTTTATATACAAAAATTTAAAAGAAAACTCAATATTCATCCATTACAACGGAAGTTATCATTCTGATAATTTTGAAGGCATTAGTTGGTATCTAAAAGTTTACAATCCCGAAATCAAAATCATCACAATTTCAACTGTTGAACAAAAGGATATTTCTAAATTAGAACAAGAAAATTACAATAAAGCCGACTTTATTCTCGTTATAGATGAAGATGTAACAAAAACTTACTAGATTCGTCCTATATTTGTGGAGCGCATCAGTAGGTATTTTTGCAATCCATATTCCTGCTCTCCATTATATCTCGCCTCAAAAGCGAGATGTCATTGCGATCAGGGCTAAAACTTAAACCATAGTATGAAAAAAATAGTTTTATTAGTAATAATATTCATTTCGTGCATCTCTTTCTTCTCTTGCGAAGATTTAGACGATACCGCTGCAGAACCAATGTTGATTATTAAATTCAAGTTTAATCCTTTACAAGAACGATTAAATAATATAGGGCAACCGTCTTTCGTTCCATTCGGACATGCAGCTCAAACACCAATTTTCAATACTATATCATCACATTATGTTGAGTTTGCACAAGATGCCAATACACAATTGGGAGCAGGAAGTATTGTTTACCATGGTCAAGAAACATCCCTTGGTGGCGCTAATGCAATAGATTTTAGTCAAGCCAAAATTGTAGCTGAAGACGAGGTCTTTCTAAAAGTTCCACTAAAACTTTTATCCATTGGTAGTTATGAATGGATGAGAGTATCACTTTCTTATCAAAAGTATCAAATTAAAATTCGTAAACCAAGTTCAAGTTTAGAGTACGATGGCACATTAGAAAGTTTTGTAGGTTTCAATACTTACATTGGAACCCATTCAATAGGAAATGCTTTCTTTCAAGTTGACGGAAACAAACCGCAAGGATATTGGGCATTTGCTCTAAATGATTTTCCTTATTCATCTTCTGGGCAAGCTCCATCCGGAGCAACAACAGTTCCAAATCCACTAGCGGCAACATCACCTATTCCATTATCTTCTTGCGTAGTTACAGGTAAATTTGCAGCGCCATTAACCATATCTGGTTTAGAGAAAAAAGATGTAGTAGTTACTCTTTCGTTATCTACAAATAAAAGTTTTGAATGGATTGACACAAACAACAACGGAAAATTTGACCCTTCAGAAGGAGAAACAGTTGTTGATATGGGCTTAAGAGGATTAATTCCCTCATATATTAAGTAGTTTTGTTTAACAAAATCATTTTTTTTTGCCAGTATAACACTTTGAAAATCAACAAGTGTTAAACTCACTTTAAATTCATTATAAATTACGTCGAAAAGGTTGTAGTTAATATCAAATAGCTGTATTTTTGTTTGATTTTTTAAAATAAATTATACAATCTTATGGCAAAATCTGCACTTTTAAAGTCATCTATCGCAAAGAAATATTGGATGGCTCTTACGGGTTTATTTTTATGCTTGTTTTTGGCAGGACATTTAGCTGGAAATCTTCAATTGATTTTTAGCGACGCATCACACTTCAATCAGTATGCGTTATTCATGACTTCAAATCCAGCGGTAAAATTACTTTCTTACCTAACTTACATTTCTATTTTATTCCATGCAGTTGATGGATTTTTGTTGACGTATCAAAACGTTAAAGCTAGACCGATTGGTTATGCAAAAAACAATCCGACGAACAACAGTAGCTTTTCTTCTAGAAACATGGCTATTCTTGGAACAATTATTTTAGTTTTTATCATTACACACATGGTAAATTTTTGGGCTGTAATGCATTTTGATGAAAAGATGCCTTTGCAAACAGTAACTGTTGAGCAAAACGGACAAAAAGCAGAGTACTACATTACAACAGATACCGGAAAATTTTTCCCAGCTGATCCAATTCAATTACAACAAATGGGATTGGAAATTAGAAACAGAACAGAATTTTACAATAAATCTGCAAATGTAAAAATGGGTGATGGTTTCAAAGATTTGCATAAAATCACTGTTGCTTTTTTCAAAGATGTAAAATGGGGATTAATTGCGACAGTATTATATGTTTTGGCAATGATAACTCTAGCATTCCATTTATTACACGGATTTAGTAGTGCTTTTCAATCTCTTGGATTAAACAATCCAAAATATACTCCGGGTATCAAAAAATTTGGAGCAGCATTTGCAATTTTAGTTCCACTATTATTTGCGATTATCCCAGTTTACATTCACTTTTTCTTAAAATAATCAACATCAGATATATATTATGAAGTTAGATTCAAAAATACCAGAAGGTCATATTTCAGACAAATGGACCGATTATAAAGACCATTTAAAATTAGTAGCTCCAAACAATAGACCAAAAATTGATATTATTGTTGTAGGAACAGGTTTAGCTGGTGCATCGGCAGCGGCTTCTCTTGGTGAAATGGGTTACAATGTAAAAGCGTTTTGTTTTCAAGATTCACCACGTCGTGCTCACTCTATTGCAGCACAAGGTGGAATTAACGCGGCAAAAAACTATCAAAATGATGGTGACAGTACGTTTAGATTATTCTATGATACTATCAAAGGTGGCGATTATAGAGCACGTGAGGCAAACGTTCATCGTTTAGCTGAAGTGTCAGGAAATATCATTGACCAATGTGTGGCGCAAGGTGTGCCTTTTGCTAGAGATTATGGTGGATTGTTAGACAACCGTTCCTTTGGTGGAACTCAAGTTCAAAGAACTTTTTATGCCGCAGGACAAACAGGACAACAATTATTATTAGGAGCTTATTCTTCTTTATCAAGACAAATTGGTTTGGGTCGTGTTGAAATGTTCAACCGTCACGAAATGTTAGATATTGTAAAAGTTGATGGAAAAGCTCGCGGAATTATAGCACGTAACTTAGTTACAGGTGAGTTAGAAAGACATTCGGCTCATGCTGTTGTTATAGCTTCTGGAGGTTATGGAAACGTATATTTCCTTTCTACAAATGCAATGGGAAGTAACGTAACTGCTGGCTGGAAAATACACAAACAAGGTGCGTTATTTGCAAACCCATGTTTCGTTCAAATCCACCCAACTTGTATTCCTGTTCACGGAACAAATCAGGCAAAATTAACTTTGATGTCAGAGTCATTGCGTAATTCAGGTCGTATTTGGGTTCCAAAGAAAAAAGAAGATGCTGAAGCAATCCGTGCAGGTAAATTAAAACCAACACAACTAGCTGAAGACGATAGAGATTATTTCTTAGAAAGAAAATATCCTGCTTTTGGAAATCTAGTGCCACGTGATGTGGCTTCAAGAGCGGCGAAAGAAGTTTGTGATGAAGGAAAAGGAATCGAAGCTAACGATACTAATGAAGGTGTTTATTTAGATTTTTCAACTGAAATTCAAAACAAAGGTAAACAAGCTGCATTTGCTCAAGGAAATCACCATCCAACTCCTGAAGAAATTACGGCTTTAGGAAAACAATGGTTGAAAGAAAAATACGGTAACTTGTTTACAATGTACCAAAAAATCACAGATGAAAATCCGTATGAAACTCCAATGAAAATTTATCCAGCGGTGCACTACACTATGGGTGGAGTTTGGGTAGATTATAACTTACAATCTACAATTCCAGGTTGTTTCGTTGCTGGAGAAGCTAATTTCTCTGATCACGGTGCAAACAGACTTGGTGCATCTGCTTTAATGCAAGGTTTAGCAGACGGTTATTTTGTATTGCCATACACTGTTTCTAACTATTTGGCAGACGAAATTAGAACAGGAAAAATCTCAACTGAAACTCAAGAATTTGCTGATGCTGAAAAAAGAGTTAAAGAAACTATCGATAAATTCATAAATAATAAAGGTTCTAAATCAGTGGATCATTTTCACAAACGTTTAGGATTGATTATGTGGAACAAGGTAGGAATGGGAAGAAACGAAGCAGGTTTAAAACAAGCAATTGCCGAAATCACTGCTCTTAAAGAAGAATTCTACAAAGAAGTAAACGTTCCAGGAAGTGCAGATGAATTCAATCCTCAATTAGAGAAAGCGCTTCGTGTTGCCGATTTTATTGACTTAGGTCAGTTAATGGCAATGGATGCTTTGCAACGTAATGAATCTTGTGGCGGTCACTTCCGTGAAGAATTCCAAGATAGTGAAGGAGAAACACTTCGTGATGATGAAAACTTCTCTTTTGTTGGTGCTTGGGAATATAAAGGTGATGATATCACTAAAGAAGAGCTTCACAAGGAAGAATTGAAATATGAGTTTATAAAAATTGCAGCTAGAAATTACAAATAATATACAATTATGTCTTCAGCAAAAAATATCAATATAAACCTTAAAATTTGGCGTCAGAAAAATGCTAAAGCTAAAGGAAATTTAGAAACATATAAATTAGATAATGTTTCTACTGCGAGTTCGTTTTTGGAAATGTTAGACCAATTAAACGAACAATTAATTAATGATAAAATTGAACCAATTGCATTTGATCACGATTGTCGTGAAGGAATCTGCGGAATGTGTTCACTTTATATTAATGGTCGTGCTCACGGACCAGATACCGGAATTACAACTTGTCAATTACACATGAGAATGTTTAAAGACAATGATACTATTTACGTTGAACCATGGAGAAGTAAGGCTTTTCCAGTAATAAAAGATTTAGTTGTTGACAGAAGTGCTTTCGACAGAATTCAACAAGCTGGTGGTTTCGTGTCTGTAAATACTTCTGGAAATACAATTGATGCCAATGCAACGCCTATTCCTAAAGATGATGCTGATAAAGCATTTGAAGCTGCGGCATGTATTGGTTGTGGAGCGTGTGTAGCAACTTGTAAAAATGGTTCCGCAATGTTGTTTGTAGGAGCAAAAGTTTCTCAATATGCACTATTACCACAAGGAAAAGTTGAAGCTACAAATCGTGTTCTAAACATGGTTCGTCAAATGGACGAAGAAGGTTTCGGAAACTGTACCAATACTGGAGCATGTGAAGTAGAATGTCCAAAAGGAATTTCTCTAGAAAACATTGCCCGTATGAACAGAGAATATTTAAAAGCAAGTGTTAAGTAATTAATTATGTTTAAGAAAATCTTTTTATTATCGGTTTTTATCATAGTAATAACTTCATGTAGTGCTGATTCATCTTCTGACAAGAATGATGAAGGTACTATTAATCAACCAGAAGTAGCGATGGTAACACGTATAGATGGAACTCTATATGATACTCCACCTCAAAATGGTGGAAATTTTGCTGATGTTACAGGAGGAATTTATGGTAATACATATTTTTTGCTAAAAGGGTATAAAAATGCTGGTACTGGAAAAGTAGTAATTGGGAATAAAATATTTAATATTAGGTTAGTTATTCCAAAAGGAGATCTTTCTGTAGGAACTCATATTTTTAATTCAACATTAGTTTCTGGTGGATATTATGCAGATTTTAATGTGTCAGGTGTCTCTCCAGTAGAAACTGTTAACACAAATGCAGGATCAATAACTGTAACTAGTTATAATTCTTCAACTAAACTTTTGAAAGGAAACTTTATTTTTACAACAAATGATGGAGTGAATTTAACTGATGCTTCACACACTTTAATGGGTTCATTTAGTTACGTTTTGGAATAAACGTTCTAATAAATTAACAAAAAAACGCATTCATTTTTGAATGCGTTTTTTTTGTTTGATAAAAGCCAAATCAATTATCTTTACATTACAAATTTTTGAATCCTCAATGTCATGAAGAAATTTCTTTTTATAACAGCCATAATTTTGATTTTTAGCAATTTGTCAAAGGCACAGAATCTAAAACTAATGACTTATAATATTCGTTTAGATTTGGCTAGCGATGGCGAAAATGCTTGGTCTAATAGAAAAGATTATTTCTGTTCGCAACTAGCATTTTATGAACCCGATGTTTTTGGAATTCAAGAAGCTTTACCCAATCAAGTTATTGATATTGCATCGACTTTGTCCAAATATAGTTATGTAGGAATAGGAAGAGATGGCGTCGGAAAAGGAGAATCATCCAATATATTTTACAAAAAAGATGAATTTGAGTTATTGCAAGAAAGCACTTTTTGGTTGTCAGAAACTCCAGAAGCAATGTCTAAAGGTTGGGATGCGGCGCTAAATAGAATTTGCACCTATGCCTTACTAAAAGACAAGAAAACCAACCAAATTCTTTGGGTTTTTAACACTCATTTTGATCATATTGGCGAATTGGCACGAACAAATTCAATTAAATTAATTCTTTCGAAGATTAAAACTTTGAATACTAAAAATTATCCTGTCTTTTTTATGGGCGATTTCAATTCAGAACCATCCGAAGAACGAATTACAAATCTTAAAAAAGAAATGTTAGATACTTATGATGTTTCTATAGAAAAACCATTCGGACCAACAGGAACTTTCAACGCTTTTAAACACAATGAAGCTGTTACAAAACGAATTGATTACATTTTTATATCGAAAAATAATAAGTTAAAAGTAAAGAAATTTGCCATTTTAAGCGATTCCAAAGACTTAAAATATCCATCAGATCATTTGCCAGTTTATGCCGAAATAAGTTTTAATTAAAAGCATTTTTTTATCTTTGGAAAACCAACTTACATCACAATGAGAAAAATTCTTTCATCACTATTTCTATTCACTTCAATAGTTTCACTCGGACAAAACTACCACAAATACGTTAATCCAATGATTGGAACTGGTGGCCATGGCCATACGTATCCAGGTGCAACTGTTCCTTTTGGGATGGTGCAACTTTCTCCAGATACTAGAATTGATGGAAGTTGGGATGGATGTTCGGGTTATCATTACGACGATTCTGTGATTTACGGATTTTCTCACACACATTTAAACGGAACTGGTTGCACCGATTATGGCGATATCATGCTAATGCCAACTATGGGTGAACCAAATTTCGACACAAAAGAATACGGTTCTAAATTCTCGCATTCGAATGAAGAAGCAACTGCTGGATTTTATGCTGTAAAATTAGACAAGCACAATATTGATGTCAATTTAACAGCTTCAACACGTGTTGGATTTCATCAATATGTTTTTAATAATGCGGGTCAAGCCAATATAATTCTCGATTTAAATCATAGAGATAAATTGCTATATGGCGACATAAAAATAATCGATAATAAAACTATTGAAATTCTAAGAAGAAGTGAAGCTTGGGCAAAAGATCAATATGTTTATGCTCGAATTGAATTTGATAAACCGATGCAAATTTCTAAAGTACAATCCAATCAAGAAAATAAAAAGGACTTTTATTCAGGAACTATTGTAAAAATAAGTTTTTCAAAACAAGTTAAAAAAGGCGAAAAAATCTCAGTAAAAGTGTCGCTTTCTCCAACAAGTTTCGAAGGAGCAAAATTGAATATGTCCGAAATAAAAGGTTGGGATTTCAATAAAGTTAAACAAGAAGCCGAACAACTTTGGGACAAACAATTATATAAAATAGAAATCACAGAATCTGATAAAGATAAATTAGCGATTTTTTATACGGCTTTGTATCACACAATGGTTCAGCCAAACATTGCTCAAGATATTGATGGGAAATACCGCGGTAGAGACAATAAAATTCATCAAGCTGAAGGATTTGATTATTACTCAGTATTCTCACTTTGGGATACGTTTCGTGCGGCAAATCCATTATATACTTTAATCGAAAAGAAACGCACATCCGATTTCATAAATACGTTTTTAAAACAATACGAACAAGGCGGAAGATTGCCAGTTTGGGAATTAGCGTCCAATGAAACCGATTGCATGATAGGTTATCATTCGGTTTCGGTTATGGCAGATGCCATGGCAAAACAAATTACTGGTTTTGATTACGAAAAAGCATTTGAAGCAGCCAAACATTCGGCGATGCTAGATCATTTAGGATTGGATGCTTACAAAAAGCAAGGTTTTATTTCGATGGACGACGAGCACGAAAGTGTTTCTAAAACTTTGGAATATGCTTACGATGATTGGTGTATCGCGCAAATGGCTCAAATTTTAAACAAAAAAGAAGATTATGATTATTTCATGAAACGTTCTCAAAGTTGGAAGAATATTTTCGATTGGAATACAGGTTTCATGCGACCAAAGAAAAATGGCGGTTGGGATAAACCATTTGACGCAAGAGAAATCAATAATAATTTTACCGAAGGAAATTCTTGGCAGTATTCATTTTTTGTACCACAAGATATTCCTGGAATGATTGAAGCGTATGGCGGAAAAGAAAAATTTGAAGCCAAACTTGACGAAATGTTCAATAGTGAGAGCAAAACTACAGGAAGAGAACAAGCCGATGTTACGGGATTAATAGGACAATATGCTCACGGAAACGAACCAAGTCATCACATGGCGTATTTGTACAACTATATCGGAAAACCAGAAAAAACGACTGAAAAAGTTCATTACATTCTAAATAATTTCTATAAAAATACGCCAGACGGATTAATAGGAAATGAAGACTGCGGACAAATGAGCGCTTGGTACGTTTTGAGTTCAATGGGAATTTATGCGGTTACTCCAGGAAAACCAATTTGGTCTACTGTGAAACCAAATTTTGAGAAAATTAAAGTAAATTTTGAGAAAAATTATAATTCAGAAATTTCTTTAGGAAAAGATTTAAGATTTATTGGTATTGAAATCCAACATAGAGAATCATTACCGTTAGCTAATGATATTATTACAGTTCCAGTAATTGAAGCAGAAAGTAAGTCGTTTAAAGATAAAATGGCCATAGAAATATTTTCAAACAATTCAAAAGATGAAATTTTTTATTGTATTATTTCTACAAGCGAAAGTGAAATCTATAAAAAATATGAAAAACCATTTAATATTGAAAAATCTTGTACAGTTTTGGCTTATTCCAAAAGCGGAAATTTGAAGAGTAATACCATTTCAGCAACCTATTTTAAAAAACCAAACAATTACACCATCGACATCAAATCCAAATACAATCCGCAATATCATGCTGGAGGAAACGAAGGTTTAATTGACGGAATTAATGGATCAACCAACTGGAGAAAAGGCGATTGGCAAGGATATCAAAGTCAAGATTTTGAGGCAATTGTTGACTTACAATCTGAGAAAAAAGTGTCTAATTTTAGCGCAACGTTTCTACAAGACCAACGTTCTTGGATTTTAATGCCAACCAAAGTAGAATATTACAGCTCTACTGATAATATCAATTTCACATTAGTAGCCTCTGTTGCCAATGATGTTGATCCTAAAAAAGAGGAAAATACCATTAAAGATTTCAGCTTTAAATCATCAAAACCTATAAGTGCGAGATACATTAAAGTCAAAGCTTACAATTTTGGTAGACTTCCAGAATGGCATATTGGCTATCATGATAAAGGCGAAGCATTTATTTTTATAGATGAAATAACAATAAAATAAATTATTTAGATTTTTCAAATTTCTCTAATCTGTGTTCCAAATAAATATAAAGTGATACTGAAACGAGTTCAGTATAAACAAGTTCAACATAAATGAAAGTAGCTTTAATACAAACCGAATTATCTTGGGAAAATCCCAATGAAAACAAAGCTTTGCTTCAAGAAAAGATAAATGCTATTTCGCAATATGTCGATTTGATTGTTTTGCCCGAAATGTTCACATCTGGCTTCACAATGAATCCGAAAAATGTAGCACAAACCATGCAAGGTGAGGCTGTTTCGTGGCTAAAAGAAACAGCAAAAGATAAAGATTGTGCAATAACAGGAAGTCTAGTAATTGAAGAAAACGGAAATTATTATAACCGATTGGTTTTTGTATTTCCTAATGGAGAAATTCAAACGTATGATAAACGACATTTATTCACATTAGCTGGTGAAGACAAAGTTTATACATCTGGAAAAGAAAAATTAATTATCGAATACAAAGGATTCAAAATTTGTCCACTAATTTGTTACGATTTGCGTTTTCCGGTTTTTGCAAGAAATGTTGAAGATTATGATGTACTTATTTATGTTGCCAATTGGCCACAAATAAGAGTAAATGCTTGGGATATTTTGCTAAAAGCACGAGCAGTAGAAAACATGAGTTATGTAATTGGTGTAAATAGAGTTGGAAACGATAACAACAATCTAGAATACGTTGGGCATTCGCAAGCGGTAGATTTTCTGGGCAATTACATTCAAGAACCACAAGAAATTGAAGGTGTTTTTATAATAGAATTACATAAAAATGAATTGCTTGAAACTAGAAAAAAACTAGCGTTTCTAAACGACAAAGACAACTTTGAACTAATATAAAATTCTAAATCTCGTATTTTTTGCCTTTACTTTACGCCCAAATCAAAAGGCTGTTCGACATCCCAATTGGCTCTAACATCGACTTCTTTTGGGAAATAAATTACCTCTTCGCTTTGGCGCTTTTCAAGAAAATTACCTGGCGTCCAAGTTTTGTCTTTGTTGTCATCATAAATTACACGAATGGTAAATTTGTTGGGTTCTAACAAGTCAAAAGTAATGGTGTTAGATTTCTCCGAATATTGTGATGCTAAAACTTTACCTTCTTTGTCTGTCAATTCAACAATAATTGGATAGCGTTTTACATGTTCTAAGATAAGCCTCAAGTTTCCATAATCGGAAGTATTTGTGGTTTCAAAACTGTAATTGAGTGTGTCGTTTTTTTGTTCAAAAAAGTCGGTTAATGCACCAGGAAGTACTTTTAACTTGTATTTTTCTAATGGTTCTTTGACGAAATTGAATTTTAATTGTTGATTAAATTCGTCATATTCTGTAGTGAATTTTACTTCTGCCGAATCTTTATTGATTAATTTAATTTTGGTCACATCCCATTTAGACAAAGGAGTAGTTGACTTTAAGGCAAAAGTATCTCTAAAATTTAATGTACCGCTTTGTTCAGATGAAAAACTAATAGTGTCTTTTTTCTGCGCTTTTACTTTTAATTGAAAATTCTTTTTAAAGTTGTTTTTTGCAACTTCAATTGTCAAGGAATCTCCTTTAATGCCCTTAAACCAAACTTGTAATGAATCTTTTTTTGGAAATTGTGTAACAATATGTTGTAGCTCTTCTGAACCCTTTTTTACAGATATTTTCACGTCTTTTGGATTTCCTTCATAGCCAATTGTGAATTTTGAACCCGATGCTTGCGAAACATTTACTGCTTTAAAAGGCAGTTCTTCTTTAAACAATTCTAGTTCATACAAAGTGTCATTGGGTAAAGTGATGAAATCTTTTTGAAAACCAATTTTATCCGTTTTCGGATCATATTTATTGTTTCCGTTTTCATCTTTTATGGCAATAAGTTTGTATTTACCTTCTTTAACGTTTTCAAATTTTACTAATTTTAAACTGTCTAAAGTATTGGTAATGTATCTTGGAACTTGCTTGTAAACGGTAGAATCAGTGTATTTTTCATTTGCTTCATAAAGCATGAGCGACACATAATTTTCAACTTTAAGCTCTAAGGCGTCTTTAACTTTGGCGTCAAGCGTTAAGGAATCAATATAATTTCCAGTAGAAAAAACATACTTAAATTGCTGGTAAGGATTTGCTTCGTTATTGTCTTCAATACTTTTTCCAAAATTGAAACTATAAGTAGTATTTGGTAGTAAAGTATCTTTGATTTTAATGGTTATAAATTTACTAGCAGTATAAGGTAAAATTTCAGGTTGTTTTTTCATTGGAGGCGAAATAATAAGCTGTTTGTTTAGATTTTTCAACTTAATATATTCGTCAAAATAAATTTTAATTTCTTTTCCGTTAAAATTGGTTGAATGATTTTTAGGCAAACTATTAATCATTTTTGGAGCAATTGTGTCTTTTAGTCCACCAGTTATTGAACCTCTTTTGGCACAACTTACAACTGCAATTGCCAATAATAGAAAGATATATTTGAAATAAATTTTTTGCATCAATTCATGATTTTCTAGTCGCAAAATAACAATTATATTTAGTGGAAATGAAATCTTTTTATTTATAATTAACTAAAAACCATTACTGCGTCATTGCCATGCAAACAATACTCAACCTTGCACCCGGAATTTTTAGTAATTCTCTACTGCAAGCTTCCAGTGTAGAGCCGGTTGTAATAACATCATCAATCAATAGAAAATGTTTGTTATGATGTGTTTCATTAAAATTTACTCCAAAAATGCTTTCAACAACCTCACTTCTTCCTAAAATAGATTTAGAAATTTGAGATTTAGAGTAAACATTTCTTATTAATACAGAGTCATCATATTTAATTTTAAGACTTTCAGACAATGCTTCGCCAAAAGCTGTGACTTGATTATAACCACGTTCTTTAAGACGTTTTTTGTGTAAAGGAACAGGTATTATAATATCAATATCTTTTATTTTTTCGTCAGATTTTAATTCTTCTCCATACCAACTTCCAATAGCTTCACCAATTTCTTGATGGCCTTTGTATTTTAATTTGTGAATCATTTCTTGAACGATACCTTTTTTATGAAAATACATCAATGCCGAAGCAAATTCTATAGGAATTCGACCATAAAATTTACTAAATGCTTCGTTGTTTTGAATTTTATGATGATTAGTTAGCGGAATTTCATGTCGGCATTCTGTACAAATCACAATTTCATTTTTTAGTAAAAATGAGTTACAACCTGAACAAGCTCTTGGGAAAAACAAATTTGTAATGCTTTTTATCATACAAAAGGCTCTTTTATTTTATAAAAATATAAAAATCAGCGATTCATTTATAATTTATGTGACTATTTAATTTCACTTTTATATTTTTGCATCATTATGGCAAAACAAGAAGATTTATTTAAGAATGTAGTTTCGCACGCAAAAGAGTACGGATTTATTTTTCCGTCAAGCGAAATTTACGATGGTTTAAGTGCAGTTTATGATTATGCACAAAATGGTGTTGAACTAAAGAAAAACATCCGCGAATATTGGTGGAAAGCAATGGTGCAAATGCACGAAAACATTGTTGGAATTGACGCAGCAATCTTGATGCATCCAACAACTTGGAAAGCTTCGGGTCACGTTGATGCTTTTAACGATCCATTAATTGACAACAAAGATTCTAAAAAAAGATACAGAGCTGACGTTTTAATTGAGGATTATGCCGAAAAATTAAACCTAAAAGCCAAAAAAGAAATTGAAAAAGCGAAAGTTCGTTTTGGAGATGCTTTTAACGAACAAGAATTTATTACAACCAATACAAGAGTTGTAGAATATTTGGCCAAAGAAAGAGAAATTCTAGAAAGAATGGGAAAATCTTTAGGTGAAGGAAACTTAGACGATGTAAAAGCATTAATCGAAGAACTTGAAATTGCTGATCCAGAAACTGGTTCTAGAAATTGGACCGAAGTTCGTCAGTTTAACTTGATGTTTGGAACAAAACTTGGTGCTTCTGCCGATACAGCAATGGATTTATACCTTCGTCCAGAAACAGCTCAAGGAATTTTTGTGAATTTCTTAAACGTTCAAAAAACTGGTAGAATGAAAATTCCATTCGGAATTGCTCAAACCGGTAAAGCTTTTAGAAATGAAATTGTTGCAAGACAGTTTATTTTTAGAATGCGTGAATTTGAACAAATGGAAATGCAATTTTTTGTAAAGCCTGGCGAAGAAATGAAATGGTACGAATACTGGAAAGAAAACCGTTTAAAATGGCATTTGTCATTAGGTTTAGGAAAAGAAAATTACCGTTTTCACGACCATGAGAAATTAGCACATTATGCCAATGCTGCTGCCGATATTGAATTTAATTTCCCATTCGGATTTAAAGAACTGGAAGGAATTCACTCAAGAACAGATTTCGACTTGAAAGCTCACGAACAATTCTCGGGTAAAAAATTACAATATTTTGATAACGATACTAACTCTAATTATGTTCCTTATGTTGTAGAAACTTCGGTTGGACTGGACAGAATGTTCTTATCCGTTTTTGCAACTTCATTAAAAGAAGAAACACTAGAAGATGGTTCTACTAGAACAGTTTTAAGTTTACCAAGCGTTTTAGCACCTACAAAAGCTGCAGTTTTCCCATTAATTAAGAGAGATGGATTGCCTGAAGCAGCCCAAAAAATCATTGACGATTTAAAATGGGATTTCAATGTAGCTTACGATGAAAAAGATGCTGTAGGAAGACGTTATAGACGTCAAGATGCGCTTGGAACGCCATTTTGTATTACAGTAGATCATCAAACATTAGAAGATCAAACAGTAACCATTCGTCATAGAGATACAATGAAACAAGATAGAGTTGCAATTTCTGAATTACGTGGAATTATCAATGAAGAAGTTTCAATGAGAAATTGGTTGATGAAGACTGTTTAAGTTCTTTTATTTCTATAAAATTAAAAAGCCATTTGGATTTAGATTCAAATGGCTTTTTTTAATTCTTATGTTTTTTTAAAATCTATATCCTACAGAAATAGCAATTTTACCTGTTATTCTTGAGTAATCTGTGTTATCAATATTTGACTTTATAGAAAGATTTCTTCCAATGCCAGCACCAATCTCAAACATTACGTTGCGTTTTGTATACCATTTTCCTCCCAATCCTATTCCTAAAGCAAATGCTTTTACTTTCTCTTCCTTAGAACCATATGAATAATTTCCGTTTGTTTCATAAATATAATAGTCATAATTCCTATTTACAGTTTGATACAATCCAAAACCTTCCATATAAAATCCTGCAACAGGTTTTTCGCCAAAATAAAAGCGATAATATGGCGATATTGCAAAGGCAGTATTGATATCCGCTTCTTTATCAAGTAAAAAAGTTATAGAGGTTCCAAAACTAGATTCGTCGTTTATGGCTCGCTCATAAGCACCTTCAAAAGCACCTAAAGTTAGATACAAAGCATTTATTTTTACTTCGTTTTTTAAGAAATCATTTTGCTTTTTTTCTTGACTACTTCCAATAAATGAGCAGAATAGGGTTGTAAAAATCAGTATTTTTCTCATGTTTTTTTTTCTCAAATATATCAATACAAACTAAAGAAATTTATTTTTTAGCATTATTTTTTTAATCTTCTTTAGGAAGGTTGATTTCTGATAACACAAAACCTTTTACTTTTTCCCATGTTTTTACATTTAGCGAATAGTAAATGTTGTTTCCTTTGTTTTTTCCTTTAATAAGTTTAACTCTTTTCAATTCCGAAAGATGTTTTGAAACAGTAGATTGTGCCAA
>JAIEMH010000199.1 GCA_019752245.1 Flavobacteriaceae bacterium | reverse complement strand
TTAGAAGAATTAGATTAGCACCTACAACCGTTTTAATTGGTTTTGGAATTACAATTTATTCTATTTTTAAAAAATCTAAATAATGGATTATTTACAAGCAATTGTCCTTGCAATTATAGAAGGAATTACTGAATTTCTTCCTGTTTCTTCAACTGGACATATGATTATTGCAAGTTCATTTTTTGGAATTGCTCATGATGATTTTACCAAACTTTTTACAATTGTAATCCAACTCGGAACAATACTTTCGGTAGTTGTTTTATACTTTAAAAGATTTTTTCAAAGTTTCGATTTCTATTTTAAATTGCTAGTAGCTTTTATTCCTGCAGTGGTTTTTGGATTGCTTTTTAGTAAAAAAATTGATGCTTTATTAGAAAACCCAGTCACTGTTGCAATTTCACTTTTACTTGGCGGAATCATTTTATTGAAAGTAGACGATTGGTTTTCTACAAAAACCGAAGTTACATCCAACCAAGAAATATCTTACTCAACAGCTTTCAAGATTGGACTTTTTCAATGTTTGGCAATGATTCCTGGTGTTTCACGAAGCGGCGCAAGTATTGTTGGCGGTATGTCACAGAAATTATCAAGAACAACTGCGGCAGAATTTTCATTTTTTTTTAGCTGTTCCTACAATGTTGGGCGCAACAGTTAAAAAATGTTACGACTATTATAAAGATGGTTTTGTATTGACGCACGAACAAATCAATTTTTTAATAATTGGAAATGTTGTTGGATTTATAGTTGCTCTTATTGCAATTAAAAGTTTCATTGGTTTTTTAAGTAAAAACGGATTTAAACTGTTTGGATATTATAGAATTATAGTTGGAATTGCACTACTATTAATTCACTTTTTCATTCAAAAATTAGACGTAATCTAATGACAGCCGAAGACTATCTAGAAGGTCAAATTATTCTAATTGACAAACCTTTGAAATGGAGTTCGTTTCAGGCAGTGAATAAATTGAAATACATTTTAAAACGCCAGTACAATCTTCCTAAGAAATTTAAAATTGGCCATGCTGGAACTTTAGATCCGTTAGCAACTGGTTTATTAATTATTTGCACCGGAAAATTCACTAAAAGAATTACTGAAATTCAGGCGCAAGCCAAAGAATATACTGGCACAATAACTGTTGGAGCTACAACGCCAAGTTACGATCTAGAAACCGAAGTTGATAAAACTTTTCCAACAGAGCACATTACCGAAACCTTACTACTTGAAACAACAAAACAATTTCTTGGCGAAATAGACCAAAAACCACCTGTTTTTTCGGCAATAAAAAAAGACGGAAAACGACTTTATGAACACGCACGTGCTGGTGAAGAAGTTGAAATTGCTTTTAGAAAAACTACCATTCACGAGTTTGAAATTACTAGAATTGCCTTGCCGGAAATTGATTTTCGCGTCACTTGTAGCAAAGGAACTTACATCCGTTCGTTAGCCTATGATTTTGGAATTGCACTTCAATCTGGAGGCCATTTATCGGCTTTGAGACGAACTAAAATTGGAGATTATAATGTTGACAATTCAGTGACTCCAGATGATTTCGAGAAAGGAATAGAATAATTTTATGAAAAAAACTTTATTAATTGCACTTGTGTTTTTTATAAATTCTTATGTTTTTTGTCAAGAAAACGAAGACAACAGCTCTAAAATTAGTCATTTTTTCACTCAATTTGATGTTTCAATTCCGTTTAAAGGCAATCCAAATCGTAACGAAACCTATGTCAATGGCCAAGAAAACACCAATAAAAACTGGTTTGTTCCAGACGGAATAAATGCTAAAATTGGATACGGAATTCAAGAAAATCGTTGGATTGGACTAAGTTTGCATATAGGAATTGATTGGAAAGCTACTGAAAAACTTGTAGCAGTTCCTGTTTTTGCCAACCTTAGACTAAGTACATCTGTGGGCAATAATTTACGCCTAACATCGCAAGTTGGCTATGGAAAAGGATTTGCAATTGGACGAGGAAATCTATCTGGAGCGTACAAAAAAATAAGTTTGGGAATTGAAACAGAAGATGATTTAATAATCTTTGCAGAACTCTCGAATTATGATATTGTGGTAAAAAAATTCGAATCAGTTTCGAGTTTTAGTATAGGAATTGCACTGAGAACTTTCTAGTTTTCGAATTTTAAAAAAACTTATTAAAGGTCAGCTTAGTTGTTACAACATAATTAAATCTAACCCTATTTCATCAACGCAATAATTTCTCTTTGAGTTGAAATTCCTTTATCATTCAAATACCATTTTTGCAATTCTATTTTAGCAGTTTCATCTACAATTCCATGTTTTGCTTTATAGTCCACTATTAATTTCCTTGCTTCTTCTGGTCGCGGTCCAAAGTCATTAATAACTTCATTGGTATTTTTATCTATAATCACCACTTTCGGAATGGATCGCGTACCGTTGGTTAAAAATAAATTCATCAAATCTTGATTGTCATCGCGAAGCACAATTCTTAAATCTATTTTATTGCTTGCCTCCGCCATCTTATTTAGTATGGGTAAAATTTGAGCCGCGTCACCACACCAACTTTCAGAAAGCACCAACCAATAATATTCTTTTTCTAGATTATTTAAAAACTGTTTTATGTCATCAGCTACTTGCATCGTTTTGTCTAATCGATGCAATCTTGTTTCGTTTAATTTTGTATAATTTATTAAAGCTTCTGTTTGTTCATTACCTGTTGTTTTTCCTTCATTTGCTAACAACGATAAGTGATTTCTATATTCTTGATAAGAAAAAGCAGCAGCTAAACTTTTTTCTATAATTGAGTTCATAACTAATATTTTATTCTGCAAAATTAGTTTTATTTTTACACATCATTTGTAACAATAATTACATACAAGCGTTATCTTAACAAAAAAGTAATGGATTTACATTCAAAGTCAGTAGGATTTGCATTATCTGGTGGTGGCACAAAAGGATTGGCACATGCTGGCGCAATAAAATTTCTAGAGGAACAAAACATTAAACCATCTCAAATTGCAGGCACGAGTGCTGGAGCAATTGTTGGTGCATTGTATGCGTGGGGAAAAACTCCTGAAGAAATTCTAATTTTTTTTAAATCAATTTACCTTTTTCATTGGAAACATTTTACGTTAAAAAAAGCTGGAATCATTGATTCGGAATCCTTTAAAAAATATTTTGAAGAGATTTTTAAAGGCGCCAAAATGGATGATTTAAAAATTCCAATGCACATTACTGCAACAGATATGGTAAAAGGTAAACTTAAAATATTTAATGGATCTGACCTAATTGTTGATGCTGTTCTTGCTTCTTCCGCAGTTCCAGGCGTAATTTCTCCTTATGAAGTTGATGGAAATTTCTATAGTGACGGCGGTATTTTAAATCATTTTCCAACCGATATTTTGCAAGGTAGATGCGACAACATTATTGGCGTTTATGTTAGTCCTATCCAAAAAATTGAAGCTAAAGATTTGCATTCTATAAAAGCAGTAACCACTAGAGCATTTGATTTACTCTCGGCTAATTCAAATTTTCAAAAATTCAACAATTGCGATTGGGTAATTGAGCCCGAAGAATTAACAAACTTTAGCACGTTTGAAACCAATAAAATAAAAATGGATAGGATTTTTGAAATTGGATATCAAGCGGCAAAAAAATCATTTGAAGCATTAGAAACATAATTTTTAATTTCGCTATTTCATAAAATTATATAATAACTATATTTGCACTTCAAAAACACAACCTTTTTCAATAATAAACAACTACGAATGAAATACAAAAGAATTCTTTTAAAATTAAGTGGTGAAGCATTAATGGGTGAAAGACAATACGGAATTGACCCAAAGACACTATCAGAATACGCAGATCAAATTAAGCAAATTCACGAAAAAGGTGTAGAAATTGCTATTGTTATTGGTGGTGGAAATATTTTTAGAGGTGTTGCAGGCGCAAGTAATGGAATGGACAGAGTGCAAGGCGATTATATGGGAATGTTAGCAACCGTTATTAACGGAATGGCATTACAAGGCGCACTAGAAGACAAAGGAATGCTAACAAGATTGCAAACTGCCTTAAAAATCGAAGCTATTGCTGAACCTTACATAAAAAGAAGAGCTGTTAGACATTTAGAAAAAGGTAGAATTGTTATTTTTGGAGCCGGAACTGGAAATCCTTATTTTACAACCGATACAGCAGCAGTTTTGCGTGGTGTTGAAGTGCATGCAGATGTGATTTTAAAAGGCACAAGAGTTGACGGAATTTATACAGCCGATCCAGAAAAAGATGCAACAGCAACTAAATTTGATTACATTTCATTTGAAGATGTTATTAAAAAAGGATTAAATGTAATGGACTCAACAGCATTCACATTAAGTCAAGAAAATAAATTACCAATAGTAGTTTTTGACATGAACAAAAAAGGTAATTTACTTAAAATTTGTGAAGGTGAAAATGTAGGAACAGTAGTAAATATATAGTAATCAGTAACCAAATTACAGTCACAGTCAAAAACTGAAAGCTGTTACTGCGACTGAAAAACTCAAATAAAAAATGGAAGAAATTGAATTTATTTTAGACAGCACAAAAGAAGCAATGTCTGGTTCTATTGAACACCTAGAAAAATCATTCTTAAATATTCGTGCAGGAAAAGCATCTCCGCAAATGCTAGGCAGTGTTTTTGTAGATTATTATGGTTCACAAACGCCACTTTCTCAAATTGCAAACGTAAATGTACCCGATGCAAGAACAATAACAATTCAGCCGTATGAAAAAAGCATGTTGCAACCTATAGAAAAAGCAATTATGATTGCCAATCTTGGTTTTAACCCAATGAATAACGGAGATTTAATCATTATTAGCGTTCCACCATTGACGGAAGAACGTCGTAGAGATTTGGTAAAACAAGCAAAGTCTGAAGCTGAAGACGCTAAAATTAGTGTTCGTAACCATAGAAAAGATGCCAATTCTGATATTAAAAAATTAGAAAAAGAAGGAACATCGGAAGATGTATGTAAAACGGCAGAAGAAACCGTTCAAAAAATGACTGATAATTTCATTAAAAAGGTAGAAGAAACTTTGGTTCACAAAGAAGCCGAAATAATGAAAGTATAATTTTCGTTAAATCTATATTAAAATCCGTCTTGTCAAAATAAAAATGATGAGACGGATTTTTTTATTGCTACTTTTGTTGAAATTTTTTTACACAAGTTAAAACAAATCATTTTAATGAGAAACTTTTGTGTTTTTATACTAATCCTTTTTTGCAATTTTGCAATTTCTCAAAAAACGATGAAAGGTCAAGTAATTGATTTTGATTCTACTGTGCCAATTGCTTTTGCTAAAATAACCTACAATAACAAAACAATTGCTTCCGATTGGGAAGGAAAATTTACTATTGATGTAAAAGACGACAACAAGCCTATTGTGTTTTCCTACAAAGGTTACTACGATAAAACCTATTATCAAACTGTTGGCGCCAAAAATATTTTGGTAAAAATGGTGACTAATAACACCTTGAAAGAACAGGAGGTTTATTCTGAAAATCAAGTGAATTTAATCATCAAAAAAGTTATTGAAAATAAGCCGAGAAATCAACCAGAGAAAGCCTTAAACACATTTGAATACAAAAATTACGAACATTTATTAGTAACTGCAAATCCTGATTCTATTTCTGGAAAAATTGATACTATTTATAAAAAATCACTTTTTGGAAAAACTAAAATTCAGTTGGATTCTACCAATTATAAATTCAAAAAATTAGTCGAAAAACAGCACATCTATCAAACCGAAAAAGTAAATTTATTACAACACAACAATGACGGAACCAAAGAAACAATTCTAGCTTCTAGAATGGCAGGTTTCAAAAAACCGTTGTATGAATATTTAGGTTTAAATTTAGTTTCTTACTCATTGTACGAAAATAGCTTAGAGATTTTAGAAATACCCATTAGAAATCCAATTTCTAGTTACGGACGAAAATTGTTTGTTTTTAAAATCATCGACACTGTAAAAATTCAAAACAGAACCGTTTACCGTATTTATTTTCAACCAAAAAAATTGAATTCGGATAAATTGAGAGGTTTACTTTTTGTTGATGCAGAGAATTTTGCCATAGCAAAAGCATTTTATAGGATTTATGGAATCATCAACATCAATGCAACTTATACTTTCAACTACATGAAAGAACATAAATTGTGGTTTCCAGAGAAAAGGAAATTTATTGTTGTAAAAGGAAATAACAGCGAAGATTTGAAAGTTCTTGGCGGAACAATTAAGTTTAACTCTAGTTTGGAAGGGTTGCAAAAAGATGCTTCCGACCAAATGTATCTAAAACTAGAATCAACTCCTTATGATATAAAAATTAATGAGTTAGTTTCTTTTAAAACGCCAAGCATAAAAATTGATGTTCCAGAAGCAAGTATGTCTAAACCTGATTCGTATTGGAAATCTTTGAAAAAAGACACGTTAGACATTAGAAAAATTCCAACTTACACTAACTTAGACAGTCTTTCTGTTGCAGAAAATATTGAACAAAAAATATTTTTAGGCAAGAAAATATTCAATGGTTATTTACCATTAAGTTATGTAGATATTGATCTAAAATCAATTATAAAATACAATAATTATGAAGGTTTTAGACTTGGAATTGGCGGTGTAACTAACAATAAATTATCTGAAAAATACAAAGTAAGTTTCTTTGGCGCCTACGGATTTAAAGACGATAAGTTAAAATACGGAATTACACCTTCCTATTTATTGAATAAAGAAACCAATACATGGATAAGTGCGTCCTATATTGATGATTTAAATGAAATTGGACAAATTCAATTTGCTACGCAAGCCAGACGATTTAAAATTTACGATCCACGACCTATAAACATTTCTACGTTTTACAATTACAAAACGACTTCAACCTTTATAGAAAGTAAATACATCCCTAAAACAGACATTTATTTTGGTATTTCTAGAAGTGAAATTCTTCCACTTTTTGATTATACTTTTTTTGCTAAAGACAACTATTATAAGAATTTTAACTTGACTACGGCGCAATTTTCAATTCAATGGAATCCTTTTAGTGGTTACATGCAAACGGCTTCGGGAAGAATTGAAATTGAAAAAAGGTTTCCAAAATTTGCATTACAAGTAACAAAATCATTTGACAACGTTTTAGGAAGTGATTTTGATTTTACCAAAATTGACTTTAAAATAACGCATGAAATTCCGTATTTATCAGGTCAAAATACCTCGTTTATTTTACAAAGCGGATTTGCTTTTGGTGATGTTCCTTTAACTCATTTATACAGTATTGCACCAAATAATTTAAACAGAGAAACGTTATTCAAGCGTATTACTTTTGCAGGTAAAAACAGTTTTGAAACCATGTTTTTTAATGAATTTTTCTCAAGCAAATATGTTTCTTTTCATGTAAAACACACTTTTAATAAAGTGAAAATTGCTTATAAAATTAAACCTTTAATTTCTGTAGTAACAAGAATGGCTTGGGGAAATTTGGACAAACCAGAACAACAAATTGGATTTCAATATAAAACTTTAGAAAGAGGTTTTTTTGAAAGTGGTGTCGAAGCCAATCAAATTTTTAAAGGATTCGGATTGACTTTCTTTGTAAGATATGGTCCAAATGCATTACCTAAATTTGAAGATAATTTTGCTTTGAAGTTGAGTTATGTATTAGATTTAGGCTTTTAATTTAAGGTTTGATAATCAAAACCGAAGGCACAGTACTCAACCAAACACTTTGAGAATCTACCAATTTCTTCCAGCTTTCTAGTGATATCATCATTAAATCTTGTTTGGCAAGAAACCCAGCTTTCATTTTGTTTTCTGTTAGAATGGCAATGTTTTCGGGATAATTTTGAGATAATGTTTGTATTGCCAATTCAATATCTTGGTTGTTTTGCACTTGTTCATCAATGTCTAAAACGGTAACTTTAGAATTGCTATTATATACTAATTTCTCAGCATATTCAACAAGAAAAGCATCTTCTACAGAAAAAATTGGAACAAAAACTTCTTTAACTTCTGTCAGTTCTTTATCGATTAATATTCCGAGTGGCGTTTTACTTTTTGAAATAATCAATCGCGTTCTATCGTCAAAAGGTGAGTTTTGAAAAAGTCCTTCTTTACCCGTAAATTTATCCAACAATCGATCTGGATTTATAATTCTGGTGGTAAATCCGAGCACCTTTCCAAGTAATGTTCCCTCAAAAATTGATTTTCCTAAACCTACCAAAACCAAATCAAAATCGCCTCGAGTAGCAATATCGGCAATGTCAGTCTCTATATCTACAGTTGCTTTAAAAATTGTTGTAATTTCTTGGTCAAGAACTTTAGATTCTGCAAGTATGGGTTGAAATGTTTCTTGCTCATATTCTTCTAAATTGTAAGCATGCATTTCATCTGACAAAGACATGTGCAAAGCGGTTACATTGGTATTTTCCTTTTGCTTTTTAACAAAACTATTGGCCAATCTTAGTAGCGACTTTCCTTTTTCGTTGTTTCCAAAAGAAATTAAAACTTTAAAAGTGCTGTTGCTAATTTCCTTCGGAATTATTACTTCTTTTCGCTTGAAAATATAGTTTATCAAATCTATCGCTGGACCAGTCATAAAAGTCGTGACCAAAGCCATAATGACCATCATTGTAAAAATTTCTGTAGATAAAACTCCTAAATCATATCCTATATTCAATACAACCAATTCCATCAATCCACGAGTGTTCATTAACGCACCAATGGTTAAGCTGTCGCGCCAATTCTGACCTACAAATTTTGCTGCCAAAGCACTACCTAAAAACTTTCCTACAACAGCTACAAGAATTATAAATCCAGTAATTTTCCATAAATAAGGATCATTAATCAATCCTATTTGTGTTCGCAAACCTGTAAAAACAAAAAATAATGGAAGTAATAATATCAAGGCAACATCTTCAACTTTCTCTATAATAATGTTTCTAATTTTAGAAATATCAGGCATAATTGCACCAGTTAAAAAAGCGCCAAACAATGCATGAATACCTATAACTTCAGACAAATAAGAAGATATAATAAGAGTTAACAAAAATATTGCAACTACTGGTTTACTTAAATTATCACGAGTTGCATACAAATCACCTACTTTTTTCAAAAATGGCTTTACAACAAAAAGCATAGCTAAAACATATACCAAAGCCAACATAATAACATACATAGAACTAGCAAAAGTTCCTGCTTTTACAATGGCAATTACAGCCGCAAGAATACACCAAGCTGTAATATCATCGGCTGCAGCACAAGTAATTACAATAGCGCCAAGTTTGGTTTTATGAATGCCTCGTTCTTGAACAATTCGTGCCAAAACAGGAAATGCAGTAATACTCATAGCGATTCCCATAAACAAACTAAACGATAAAAACTCAACTCCTTTTGGAGCAAATTGATTGTAAACAAAGTAAGACAACCCTATTCCAAGTGCAAATGGAAAAATTATACTTGCATGACTTATTACTACCGCATCGTTGGCTTTGTTTTTTAAAACCTTCAAATCCAACTCCATACCAATAACAAACATAAATAATATCAACCCAATTTGACTAAGAAATTGAAGGTTTCCTAGAGATTCTACTGGAAAAAGCAATCCTGAATATTCTGGAAAATACATTCCAACAACCGATGGTCCAAGAAAAATTCCAGCAATAATTTCTCCAATTACTGAGGGTTGTCCTATTTTTCTAAACAACCATCCAAACAATCTTGCCACAATAATAATGGTGATAATTTGAAGTAAAAGTATGGCAAGCGGATGTTTTAAATTATGCGTTAGAGAATCTATAAACTGATTAAAATATGTATCCTTTGAAGTAGGAGAAACAACATTACTGGTTTGCAAAAGCTTTCCTTTAGAAACAATCCAAAAAATTAAAGCTGTAAATCCACCGGTTACAGCAATATAAAACAAAGCATTTTTAATGTTTTTCATTCTTAAAACAAAGTTTTTTTTAGCTTTACAAATATGAGAAAAATTGCATCAAAAATTGTAAAAACACTATAATTTTAATACGAATTTTACATTATAACGAAATAGCTAAAATTCTATATAAAAGATACAGTGAAGTTCTTTTGTTTTGAGCGGTTTTGATTACCTTTGCATCCCATTTTAGGTCATATGAAAAAGATGTTAGGTATTGGTTTCTGGGAATTTATAGCGCGAGTTATCCTTAGAAATAGAGTTGTTTTATTACTAGGTGTTGTCGCAATTACTGTTCTTTTTGCATTGCAATGGAAAAATGTTAGGTTTACTAAAACTGAGGCAAACCTTATTCCAGCAGACGATAAAGTAAATGTTGATTACGATAAATTTCTAAAAAACTTTGGCGAAGAAGGAAATCTAATTGTTATAGCAACCAAAGATCATAAATTATTTACTCCAAAAGTATTCAAAGCTTGGAGCGAAATGATGGAAAAATTTAAAAGTGATAAAGAAGTAACTTTGGTTATTTCGGTTGATAATCTTCAGAAATTAGTTAAAAACGATTCGCTTAAAACCTTTCAGTTAAAACCATTTGTTAATCCGAGTAAGATTAACGACCAAAACTATTTAACTACTTTAAAAACAGATTTTTTTACAAATTTTCCTTTTTATGAAGGATTACTTTTTAATAAAAGCACACAAGCCGTTAGAT
The DNA here is from genome assembly GCA_019752245.1 of Flavobacteriaceae bacterium. GTDB lineage: Bacteria > Bacteroidota > Bacteroidia > Flavobacteriales > Flavobacteriaceae > Flavobacterium. The sequence continues at coordinate 5,924 of JAIEMH010000199.1, read as the reverse complement.
CAGCAATTTATATTGACAAAAAAATTGTAAACACCACAGCTAGAAAGAATTATATTCTTAAAAAATTCATTCCTGAAATAGACAAGTTTTACAAAGAAACCGGAATAAAACCGCACGTTTCGGGAATGCCATACATAAGAACGCTAAATGCTAAAACGATTATTGATGAAATTGGATTGTTTATTGGCGCAGCTTTATTGATTACATCGCTTATATTTTTCTATTTTTTCCGTTCGTTTAGAGCAACAATGGTTTCGATGATTGTTGTAATTATTGGCGTGATGTGGTCGTTCGGAATTATGGGAGCAATGGGCTATGAAATCACAGTTCTTACAGCTTTAGTACCAACATTGGTTATTGTAATTGGAATTCCGAATTGCATATTTTTTATAAACAAATACCATCAGGAATACCACAAACATTCTAACAAGGCCAAATCATTGCAACGTGTTATCACCAAAACCGGAACTGCAACTTTAATGACCAATATTACAACCGCAGTAGGTTTTGCAACTTTTATTGTAACAAATAATATACTTCTAAAAGAATTTGGCGTAGTAACAACACTAAATATTTTAACTATCTACCTGTTGAGCCTACTTATAATTCCTATTTTCTTCAGTTACATTCCTCCACCAAACTCGAGACATCTCGGACATTTAGAACGCGACTCGCTAACTACCTTTTTCGAGTGGATAATCAAGACTGTGAAATATAACCGTTTTAGTGTTTATGTAACCTCAGTAGTTTTTTTAGTATTCGGAATTATTGGTATTTACGAAATCAAAATGTCGGGAAGTATTATTGAAGACATGCCAAAGAAAACCGAATTCTTTGATGACATTCGATTCTTCGAAAAAGAATTTAGCGGTGTGATGCCACTAGAAATAATGATTGACACCAAAAAGAAAAACGGTGCCATGAAACTTACCAACTTAAAAAGAATGGAAGAACTGGAAGAAACAATAAACGAAATTCCAGAACTTTCAAAACCTTTGTCAATAGTGAATGTTGCCAAAAGTTTTACACAAGCCTATTACAATGGTAATCCAGAATTTTACGCAATTCCATCCTCGCAAGAAGAAACTTTTTTGTTACCCTACATTAAAAATACCTTTAAAAATTCAAAAGACAATCAACTCAAAAGTTATTTGAGTAACGACGGAAGTATTGCCCGAATGACCACGTTTATCAAAGATGAAAATGGCGATAAAATGGAAGAAGTAGAAGCACAATTACGTCGAAAGATTAACAAGCTTTTTCCAGAACCTAAATACGAAGTTATTATTACTGGTAAAGCATCCGTTTTTCAAAAAGGTACAAAATATTTGCTTGACAACCTTTTATCATCATTACTTTTCGCCTTTGCTCTAACAGGTGGTTTGGTAGCCTTAATGTTCCGTTCGTTTAAGATGGTTTTGGTAGCAATAATTCCAAATTTATTGCCGTTAATAATGACTGCTGGAATTATGGGCTTTTTGGGAATTCCATTAAAACCATCAACATTATTAGTTTTCGGAATTGCCTTTGGGTTATCTGTAGACGACACTTTACGATTCTTAGCACAATATCGATTGGAACTTGCACGAAACGATTGGAAGATAAAAAAATCAGTATTTGCAACCTTCAACGATGCCGGAATTAGTATGTTTTACACCTCAATTGTATTGTTTTTTGGATTTTCTGTATTCATGCTTTCTAGCTTTGGTGGTACAGTTGCACTTGGCGGATTGGTATCAATAACACTTTGTTTTGGAATGTTGGCTAATTTGGTTTTATTACCATCATTAGTTTTGACATTAAATAAAACATTAGCAAACGAGCAAGAATTCTTAGAACCAACAATTGATATTCTAGAACATTCCGATGAAGAGTTGGACGAATTAGAAAAGAAAAATAAATAATTTATATTTGCATAAGGATATTTAAGATAAACTGTCACCCAGAGCGCAGTCGAAGGGCTAAATTTTAAACACGAAATGAAACATACAAAAGTTAAAGACTTATTAAACAGCACAAAAACGCTACATGAAATAAATGCAAAAGGTTGGGTAAGAACTTTTAGAAACAATCAATTTATAGCATTGAACGATGGTTCAACTATTAATAACATTCAATGTGTAGTAGATTTTGAAAATACACCTGAAGAAACTTTAAAAAGAATTACAACTGGTGCAGCAATTTCTGTTACAGGAGAATTGGTAGAAAGTAAAGGTGCTGGACAAAAATATGAAATTCAGGTTTCTAAATTAGAAATTCTTGGCGATTGCGATGCTGAGAAGTTTCCGATACAACCAAAGAACAAACCAAGTTTAGATTTTCTTCGCGAAAATGCACATTTACGCCCACGAACAAATATGTTTGGTGCAATCATGAGAGTCCGTTCGGTTCTTTCATTTGCAGTACACAGTTATTTTCAAGAAAAAGGATTTGTATATGTAAACACGCCAATTATAACAGGTTCTGATGCTGAGGGCGCAGGCGAGATGTTTAAAGTTACCGCTTTACCATTTGACAACACGCCAAGAACAGAAGACGGAAAAGTAAATTATAAAGAAGATTTCTTCGGAAAAGAAACCAACTTAACCGTTTCTGGACAATTAGAAGGCGAAACTTATGCAATGGCATTGGGTCAAATTTATACTTTCGGACCAACTTTTAGAGCTGAAAACTCTAACACTTCTCGTCACCTAGCTGAATTTTGGATGATTGAACCAGAAGTAGCTTTCAATGATTTGAACGACAATATGGATTTGGCAGAAGATTTTATTCAATACGTAATTAAATATACGATGGATAAATGTCCCGAAGATTTAAAATTCTTAGAAGCGCGTTTGTTGGAAGAAGAAAAATCCAAACCACAAGCTGAACGTAGCGAAATGGCCTTGTTAGAAAAATTAAACTTTGTATTAGAAAACAATTTCAAACGTGTTTCTTATACCGAAGCTATTGATATTTTAAGAGATTCGACTCCAAATAAAAAGAAAAAATTTAACTACATCATCAACGAATGGGGTGCAGATTTGCAAAGCGAACACGAAAGATATTTAGTTGAAAAACACTTTAAATGTCCGGTAATTTTATTTGATTATCCTGCAAATATTAAAGCGTTTTACATGCGTTTGAACGAAGATGGAAAAACAGTTCGCGCGATGGATATTCTTTTTCCAGGAATTGGAGAAATCGTTGGAGGTTCACAAAGAGAAGAACGTTTTGATGTTTTAGTAGAAAAAATGAAAGCGCTAGGAATCGACGAAGAAGAACTTTGGTGGTATTTAGATACTAGAAGATTTGGATCGGCTGTTCACTCTGGTTTCGGATTAGGATTTGAAAGATTGGTTCTTTTCGTAACCGGAATGACTAATATTCGCGACGTAATTCCGTTTCCAAGAACACCACAAAACGCAGAATTTTAATTTTAAGTTCCTTAGTTACTCAGTTTCTGAGATGCTAAGGTTTAAAATATTTTTATTAATTTAAAATCACAAAGAGAAACTCAGAAACTTAGTTACTCAGCAACTATAAAAAATGTTAAAACAAAACTTACAATTCAAATTATCTCAAAAATTATCTCCTCAACAAATTCAGTTGATGAAGTTGATTCAATTGCCAACGCTGGCATTTGAGCAACGCTTGTTGGAAGAAATGAACGAGAATCCAGCATTGGAAACTGGTAAAGATGAGGAAGAGGTTTTTGAAAAAGACGAATTCGACAACAACGACGAATACGACGATTATGAAGGCAGCGAAAATATAGACGCAGAAGACATCAATGTTGACGAATATTTAAGCAATGACGAAATTCCAGATTACAAACTGCAAGCCAACAATTTTAGTGACGACGATGACGATCGCGAAAATCCGTATGCATCTCCGGTAAGTTTTCATCAAGATTTAATCAATCAGTTGAATACTTTTATTTTGAATGATGCTGATAGAGAAATCGCAGAATTCTTAGTTGGAAGCATTGATGATATGGGCTACATTAGAAGAACAATTCAAGATATTGTTGACGATATGGCATTCACTCAAGGTATTTACACCGATGAGAAAAATGTAGAGCGTATGCTACACGTAATCCACGAATTAGAACCTTCAGGTGTTGGTGCGCGCGATTTACAAGAATGTTTATTATTGCAATTAAAGCACAAAACGCCAACAGAATATGTTGATTTAGCAATTGATATTGTCGAAAACCAATTTGAAGCGTTTACCAAAAAACATTACGATAAGTTACTTCAAAAATACAGTATTTCGCAAGATCAGCTCAAAAAAGCAATTCACGAAATAGAAAAATTAAACCCAAAACCAGGAGGTTCTTTTACCGGAAACAACAAAGTTACCGAAAACATCATTCCAGATTTTGCGATAAGAATCAACGACGGCGAGCTAGAACTGACCTTAAATGGCAGAAATGCTCCATCACTGCACGTTTCTAAAGATTACCAAGAAATGATGCAAACCTATAAAGATTCTCGTGACAAATCGGGTTCACAAAAAGATGCTGTTCAGTTTATCAAACAAAAATTGGATTCGGCCAAATGGTTTATCGACGCTATCAAACAACGCCAAGAAACCCTTTTTGTAACCATGAACGCCATCATGCATTTTCAAGAAGAATACTTTCTAGACGGTGAAGAAACCTCAATGAAACCAATGATTCTAAAAGACATTGCCGACATGGTTGGTCTAGATATTTCAACCGTTTCTCGTGTAGCAAACAGCAAATATGTTGACACACCATACGGTACAAAATTGATTAAAGAATTCTTCTCAGAAGCCATGAAAAACGATCAAGGCGAAGACGTTTCTACGCTAGAAATCAAGAAAATACTTCAAAATACTATTGAAGACGAAGATAAAAGCAAACCGCTTCCAGACGATCAATTAGCTGAAATTCTAAAAGAAAAAGGCTATCCAATTGCGCGACGAACTATTGCAAAATATCGTGAACAATTAGACATTCCTGTGGCACGAATGAGAAAGAAGATTTAATTTTTTAGGAGCGAATGGCTCGGTCTTTTCTTGAGTTCCATATTCCTGCTATACATTACAATAAAAAAACTTCCAAACACTGGAAGTTTTTTTATTTTCATTCCTATCAGGGCTAGATTGGTTTTGTCTTTTGTGAAATTATAGTTTCAAAATACTATATTTGTTATCAAATAAATTGTCTTGAAAAAAGTACTTCCTTTTTTTTCTTATCTCTTCCATCCTATTTTCATTCCTGTATTAGGAACCGTTTTCTACATTCTCTATAGTGATGGCTATTATGCTAAAGAACAATACTATTTATTAATGTTTCAAGTAATAATTATTACTTTTTTTCTTCCGTTATCCTTTTTTTATTTGCTTCGAACTTTCGGGAAAGTAGATACAATAATGCTTTCTGATGCTTCACAAAGGAAAATTCCATTGTTAATGCAGATTGCTTTAACCATAATTCTTATTAGTAAAAGCGTAACAATAGACCGCTTTCCTGAATTATACTTTTTCTTTCTTGGCGCAATTTGTAGCACCGTAATCGCTTTTACTTTAATTTATGCTAAGATTAAAGCCAGCATTCACATGATTGCATTAAGTGCCTTAAGCTTTTTTGTAATTGGCATGAGTGTTCATCATGAATTAAACATTATTTATAGTATTGCAACACTATTTTTAGCCACAGGAATTGTTGCTTCCTCAAGACTCTTTATGAAAGCCCACACAATGGAAGAATTGATAATTGGTTATGTTGCTGGAATGTTACCACAAATGGTCTTGTGGGTATTTTGGTTATAGAATATAAAACTGCAATCCTACGTTAAAAGAAATCATTTTAATTTCTTCACCATTAATTTTTGCCGATTTGAAGATTGGCTTTAAACCATAATAAGCATAGAAATTCCAGGTATTCCAACCAGCAGCCATATAGCAACCGTATT
>JAIEMH010000137.1 GCA_019752245.1 Flavobacteriaceae bacterium | reverse complement strand
GCCTTTTGTGTTAAAAACCAAACCTAAACAATAAAACTTTTGTGACTTTTGTGTTAATAAAAAATTCCATGCGAAAACTAATTCTTCTTTTTCTAATTACAAACTTTACCTTTTCTCAAAGTACTAATTTGCCATTAGAAGAAAAAATCTATGTTGCGACTGAAACTTTTCAAGCCAATCAAAATGAAGCAAGTTTAAAAAAATTAGAAGCATTTGATAAAAGTGTTTCAAAAACAATTCAAGTTTCAAAAAACAAAGCAGAGCTATTAGCCTACATTTATCTGAATTGTAACAAAGCATTTTATCAAAAACAAATGGGTGCATATCAAGATGCAATAAAAAATTATGAGAAAGCATGGCAACTTTATGATAAAAACAAAATCAAATCCGACTTTGATATTATAGAATATTGTCTAAAACCACTTGGAAATCTTTACACAATTATAGGCGATTACGACAATGCCGAAAATACAATCAAACAATATTTTTACATAGCAGATAAAACTGGAAATATTGATTTAAAAGTTGCAGCTTTAGTGAATTTGACCAACGTTTTACAAAATTCGGGCAGAATCGATTTGGCTATTTCATTATTGGAAGATACTTTGAAAAATGAAAATTTAACTGAATCTCAAAAAGGAATTTTATCCTCAACTCTGGGTGCAAATTATCTAATCAAAAAAGAAACTGCTAAAGCCAAAATTCAAATTGAAAAAGCCATTAAAATTTATAAAAAACCACCAGAAAACACTTTACTATTAGCTAATTGTTACAAAAATTTAGCATCAATTTATTTTGAAAACAAGAATTATGAAATGGCAAATTCGAGTTTTGAAATTGCCGAAAATTACTTGAGTAAAACACCTGGATTGGGTCAAATTGCAATGGCGAAAAACTACTACGACCATGCTTTGTTTTATTACAACCAACAAAATTATGACAAAGCGGTAAGTTATATTACTTATACTTTCAAAAACACTTTATACAACTACAACCAAAAAGATGGCCACTTACCAGCCAAAAATAAATTGTTTGCCAATACCGTTTTATTGGATGCCTTAGATTTACAAGCTGCAATTTACACCCAACAAAATCAACCGAAAAAAGCATTAGAATGTTATCAACTTTGCTTTTATGTTGAAGAACTTTTTCAATCGTTGTTGGTTTATGAAAATTCTAAAATCATTCATCAAATTGGAAATCGAAATCGAACTGAAAAGTGCATCGAAATCTATTATAATTTGTATCAAAAAGAAAAGAAATCCATTTATTTAGAAAAAGCATTTCAACTTTCAGAAGTAACAAAATCGTCTGTTTTAAAACAATTTAGTTCCAAATCAATTTCAAAAGATGAAAAACTGATTCGAAAACAACTTCAAGATTGGAACACCATTATCATCAAAGAACAACAAAAATCAAACTACGCCAATATTGAAATAATCAACAACGCCATAAAAAAACAAAATGAGTTGATGTTGCTTTTAAAATCTAAAGAAACTCAAAAAACCAAAGAATTTCAGAGTGAAATTGACTTAAATAATCTTTATACAAAACTTGAAAAAGATAAAGCTATATTAGTTTCCTATTTTGCTGGAGCAGAAAAACTGTATTCTTTTACCATTGAAAATGGAACTATTAAATTAAAAATTATAGATAAAAATCTTAGGCAAAATACAATTCTATACGATTTTATAAACTTCTTTAAAGACGGAAATACAATAACCGATAATGTAAGTAATTATGTGATTTCGGCATATAAAACCTATACGTTTTTACAACTTCCAAATAATAAAACCAACAAAAACCTCATCATTGTTCCGGATGGAATTTTGAATTTTCTACCATTCGAAGCATTAATTACTAAGCAAAGTACAACAACAAATTTTGCAAAAATGCATTATTTATTGAATGACTTTAGTGTTGGTTACGCCAATTCAGCTTCATTTTATATGGCTCAAAAACCATTTCAACCAACCAAAAAAACAGTTTTAGGAATAGTTCCAGTTTTTGAAAATTCCAATTTAGAATTAGCTTATTCGGTTGATGAAATGAAAGCAATCCAAAAGAATTTTAAAGGAAAATATTTAAGCAAAGAGCAAGCAACATTTGCTAATTTCAAATTGAACGCTGCTAATTATTCAATTCTGCATCTTTCAACTCACGCTTCATCTGGCGATATTGAAAGTCCGGCTGAAATTAAATTTTATGACCAAGATATTTTGTATTCTGAATTGTATAATTTAGACATCAATCCCGATTTGGTTGTTCTTAGCGCTTGTGAAACAGGTTTGGGCAAACTCTATAAATCCGAAGGTGCAATGAGTATTTCACGAGGATTTCAAATGGCTGGAGCCCAAAATTTACTATTTTCACTTTGGAAAGTAAACGATTACACCACATCGGTTTTCATGGAAAAATTCTATAAAAATATAGATAACGGAAAATCTTTTTTTGAAGCCAATCACAAAGCCAAACTTGATTTTTTGTCTGATTCTGATGTTCCAAATGCAAAAAAATCGCCTTATTATTGGGCGCCAATGGTTTATTATGGAACTATTGAAAAAGAATCATCTACTAATTATTTTTTATGGATTTCAATTATTCTTGGCTTAATTACGTTATTTTTGATTTTTAAAATTGCTTTAAAAAGACGAACAAAGAACCATTGATTAATTCATAGAAAACAACAAATCTCTGTGAAATCTCTGTGTATCTCTGTGTAAAAACCCAACCATGAAAAAATTCCAAGAAATCCTCAAAAAAGAAAAGTACAAAAAAATAAAATTCAAAGTTTCCAAAACCCAACATTTGATTGTAAAAGCAACAATTAATGGAATAAAAGGAAATTTTATTTTAGACACTGGAGCAAGCAATAGTTGCGTAGGTTTTGAAAGTATCGAGTTATTTCAACTTACTGCTGGAAAATCCAAAACTAAAGCTGCTGGCGCAGGTGCTACTGGAATGTTTACACAAATTGCAAAAAACAATAAATTGCAACTTGGTAGATGGAAAGAATCTGAATTTCATTTAGTGATTTTTGATTTATCGCATGTAAATTTAGCTTTAAAACAATACAATGCTAAACCTGTTCACGGAATTATTGGTGCGGATATTTTACTTCAAGGAAAAGCAATTATTGACTATTATAATCATTGTTTGTATCTGAAATAAAAAACTTATATATTTGAATATAAATAATTTACTTATGAAAAAACTCTACACAACACTTTCATTTTTATTTACATTCACCGTTTTGACTAGCTTCAACTCTTTTGCACAGATTAATGCGATTGACGATACTTTTGAAGTAGTATATGGAACATCCTATGTTATTGCAGGTAATTTTTTACTAAACGATACCTTAAACGGAAGTCAAGCACTAGCTAGTAATGTAATTATTACTACAGTCTCTTCGTCAAATTCTGGAATTACAATTTCTGGAACCAATATCAATGTTGCTGCTGGAACTCCACAAGGAAGCTATACACTTGTTTATAGAATATGTATAATTGGAAGTCCGACAACTTGCGATACCGCAACCGTTACCATTAATACAGAACTTATTACTTATCCAGATAATTTTACTACTTCAGTTTGTAATTATTATGTTGGAAATATCTTAGGAACTTATGGTGATCCATTATTTGTTGACACTCTAAATGGTGCTCCTGCTATTTTAGAAACCTATTACACAAACCCTGGAAATATTATACATCCAGCAAATGTTGTAGCAACGTTAATAAGCGCATATCCTGGAATTAATTTAAACCCAAATGGTGATATCTTCATTTCACCAGGAATTTTAGCACCAGGACCTTATCAAATAACCTACCAATTATGTGAAATTGCAAATCTAAATAATTGTGAGGTTTCCTATGCCACAATAAACATTATACCAGGATTTTTGTATGCTGCAGCTGATGATTTTAGTTTATCTCCAATTGATAATACTGTTGGCGGAGCAACAATGAGTGTACTCAACAATGATTTTTCTGAATGCAGCGGAATGTTAAATTCATTCAATTCATTTGTATATCCACAAAGCATTCCAAATGGTTTGACATTACAACCCGACGGCGTAATTACAGTTCCGATGGGAACTCCGCCAGGAACTTATATAATTCAATATGGCGTTTGTGAAACAATGCAATATGGCGTATGTGCATCTGCTACAGCACTAGTTGTAGTAACAGGAGTTTCTTCGCTTGTAGCAAATTATGATTATTTAGATGTAAACTATCCAAACGCAACAACTACTTTAAGTGTTCTCGCAAACGACACTTTAAACGGAAGTCCAATTAATCCAAATGCTGTTATAATCACGCCACTTAACATTCCGTCAGGATTTTCAATCAATCCAAATGGAACTATAGCAATAGGAAATGTAGCAGAAGGCACTTATCCTGTTCCCTATCAAATATGCAGCGCAACAAATTCAAGCGATTGTAATGTAAATTATGCTTATGTTGTAGTTTTCAAAAATAGAATTTTAGGAAAAGTAAAATTTGATGCCAATAATAATGGTTGCGATACAAGTGATCCTTTTTTAAATAATATTGGTTTAAAAAATAATAATAGCTCAAATACCTATACAAGCTACACCAATTATAATGGGGCAAGTGACTACTATCTTATTGGCGACGTAGGAATAAATACGGTTTCTGTAACCAATTTACCATCTTATTTCACGGTTACACCAGCATCACAAGTATTCAATTTTACCGTTCCAGGAACAACAATTGCTCCCGATTTTTGTGTTTCAGTGAATACAAATGTTGACGATTTAGAGATTGTGTTAATTCCAAGATTCAACGTAGTTCCGGGTCTTCCTGCCTATTACGACATTTTATATAAAAATAATGGAAGTACAACGTTAAGTGGTCAAGTTACTTTGCAGTTTGACAGTAATAAAATGTCATTTTCAAGTAGCAGTCCATCGCCAAATACTGTAGGATTAAATACAATTACCTATAATTTCTCATCGTTAACTCCTTTTGAAAGAAGAAAAATCTTAAACGTTAAATTGTTAGTTGCAACACCGCCAACAGTAGATTTAGGAAACGTAGTATCGTTTTCAGGAAACATCACACCAATTGCAGCAGATGCAACACCTTCTGATAATTCAAGTGTAGTAAATCAAACGGCAGTAAATTCACAAGATCCAAATGACATTATAGTTAATGAAGGTGCAACTATTACACTCGCCCAAGCTCAGCAAGGTTATTTACATTATACCATTCGTTTTCAAAATGTTGGAACATCTGATGCAATAAATATAAAAGTTTTGAATGATTTAGATCCAAAATTAGACTGGAATACTTTTCAGTTAATTACATCAAGTCACAATTGTAGAGTTAAGAACAAAAACGGTCACAACGAATTTCTTTTTGAAGGAATCTATTTACCAGGAACAACAAATGAACCTTTAAGTCATGGTTATGTAACTTATAAAGTAAAACCAATTGCTTCTATTGCGGTAGGAAATGTAATTCCAAATGCAGCAAGTATTTATTTTGACTATAATGCTCCAATTGCAACTAATACTGCTTCTACAACTGTGATAAACAATTTGGCAACAGATAACTTTGCTTTTAGTGACTTCAATTTCTATCCAAATCCAGTAAAAAATAGTTTGACAATTTCAAATTCATCTTTAATTGATGAAATAGAAATAACTTCAATTTTAGGACAAAAGATGCTATCTAAAAAAATAAATGATTTACAAACAGAACTTACTATTTCACAATTATCCAACGGAATTTACTTTGTAAAAGTAACAAGTCAAGGTCAAGAAAAAACTGTAAAAATTATTAAGGAATAATATAAAAACTTTAGTATTTTAAATCCCAAATCACTATTCAAATTTGGGATTTTTTTTATTTTTTCTGAACGAAAAGTAGGCAATACAAGTACTAGCCAACATTAAAACACCTCCCAAAACAAATGGAGCGCCAGAAAATTTAAACGGAGCTTCATCATGTGTAAAATAATAAAATACGCTTGACATTAATGGAGGTCCAATAATAGAAGAAGCACTCATCAAACTGGTCAATGTGCCTTGAATTTCACCTTGCTCTGTTGGAAGAACTTTGCTAGAAATTACAGATTGCAGTGCTGGGCCAGCAATTCCTCCTAAACAATAAGGAATTAAAAAAACAAAAACCATCCAACTCTGTGAAGCTATTGCAAAAAGAAACAAACCAATAGTATACAAAGCCATTCCAACATAAATACTTTTCTCGTTTCCTAATTTTGGATTAATCCATCGCACTAAACCACCTTGAACAATTCCTACTAGTAAACCAATTATCCCAAGAGAAATCCCCACCATTCTTTCGTCCCAATTAAAGCGATACATCGTGAAATAACTCCAATTGCTTTGTATGGCATGTGAACCCACATAAAGTAAAAAAGTTGCTATTATTAAACCAATTAAAGAGGGATGTTTTTTCAAATTATATAGAGCACCAACAGGATTCGCACGTTTAATGTCTAAATTTCTTCTGTTTTCTTTTGATAGCGATTCGGGTAAAATAAAATAACCATAAAGAAAGTTTAATAAACAAAGTACAGCTGCTGCATAAAACGGAATTCGAGAACCATACTGACCTAGAAGTCCGCCAATTACTGGCCCAATTATAAATCCTAATCCAAAAGCCGCTCCAATCATTCCAAAGTTTTTAGCCCTGTTTTCTGGTGTGCTAACATCGGCTATATATGCTGATGCTGTTGTGATACTTGCGCCAGAAATTCCTGCAATAATTCTACCTACAAAAAGCCAAGTAATAGTTGGAGCAAAAGCCAACAATAAATAATCTAGAGAAAAAGCAAAAAGAGAAATTAAAATGATAGGTCGACGTCCGAATTTATCGCTTAAATTTCCAATTAAAGGAGCAAAAATAAATTGTGTAATTGAATAAGCAAAGGTCAACCAACCCCCAACTTTTGCCGCTTCACTGATATCGCCATGAATTAATTCTTCAATCAATTTTGGAATTACCGGAATAATAATTCCCCAACCTGTTATATCAATCAACATAGTGATGAAGATAAAACCTATTGCTGCCTGCTTTTTGTTAGATGCCATAAATTTATTTTGATTTGTAAAACTACAAAAAAATCCTGCTTAAATTAATGAGCAGGATTTTTTGAGATAAACTAATTGTCAAAAAGACAAAGTTTGTATTATAATTCTAATGCTTTTTTAGCATCGCCATTCATTAATAATTCTAATGGATTTTCTAAAGCTTCTTTAACAGCAACCAAGAATCCAACTGACTCACGTCCATCAATAATTCTGTGGTCATAAGAAAGTGCTACATACATCATTGGGTGAATTTCAACTTTACCATTTACAGCAATTGGACGCTCGATAATATTGTGCATACCAAGAATTCCTGATTGTGGAGGATTGATAATTGGTGTAGATAACATACTTCCAAAAACACCACCATTGGTAATAGTGAATGTTCCGCCAGTCATATCATCAACAGTGATTTGTCCGTCACGAGATTTTATTGCTAATCTTTTAATTTCAGCTTCAACACCACGGAACGATAGTAATTCTGCATTACGAACTACTGGAACCATTAGACCTTTTGGTCCAGAAACAGCAATTGAAATATCGCAAAAATCATATGATGTTTTAAAATCACCATCAATCATCGAGTTCACATCAGGAAATAGAGCCAAAGCTCTAGTTACCGCTTTTGTAAAAAATGACATATATCCTAAACCTAAACCACCATGTTTAGCTTTGAAAGCATCTTTGTACTCGTTACGAATAGTATTGATTGGTGTCATGTTAACCTCATTAAAGGTTGTTAACATAGCTGTTTCGTTTTTGGCAGCTACCAATCTTTCGGCAACTTTACGACGTAACATTGATAATTTTGTTCTTTCAGAACCACGAGTTCCACCAGTTGGAGTTCCCATTGATGGTGTTGCATTTACAGCATCATCTTTGGTAATTCTTCCACCTTTTCCTGTTCCAACTACTTCAGTTGGCTGGATATTTTTCTCGTCTAATATTTTCTTAGCTGCCGGAGATGGCGCTTGAGTAGCATAAGTTTTCTCTGCAACTGGAGCCGCTTTTACCTCAGCTTTTGGAGCTTCTGCAACTGGTTTTGCTTCTTCTTTTGCTGGAGCTGGAGCGTCACCTGCTGGTTTAGCTGCGCTAGTATCAATTAAACAAACTACTGCGCCAACAGCTACAGCATCACCTTCTTCTGCTTTAAGCGTAATGATTCCGCTTGCTTCTGCTGGTAATTCAAGAGTAGCTTTATCTGAATCTACTTCAGCAATCGCTTGGTCTTTTTCTACATAATCGCCATCTTTTACTAACCAAGTTGCGATTTCAACTTCTTTAATCGATTCGCCTGGTGAAGGCACTTTCATTTCTAAAATCATCTTTTATAATTTTATTGGTATGTTATTATCTAAATAAATTTTTGTCAAAAACCATTCTAATAGCGTCGGCATGACGTCTTCTGTCACGAGTGCTACTTCCTGCTGCTGGTGCTGCATAAGCTTTTAATGATGCTAATCTCCATTTTACTAAATCGAAATTCATCAACATAAAGCTATATGCTCCCATATTTTTAGGCTCTTCTTGTGCCCAAACATAATCGTCAGCATTTGGATAACTGGCAATAATAGCTTTTAATTGTTCCACTGGCAACGGAAATAATTGCTCAATACGAACCAAAGCTACATCATTTCTTTCTAAGTTTCCTCTTTCGGCTAGAATATCATAATAGAATTTTCCTGTACAGAAAACTACTGTTTTCACTTTTGATTTATCTACTGAAACATCATCAATGGTTTCTTGAAATTCTCCGTTGTATAAATCCTCTTGAGTTGAAACACATAATGGATGACGCAATAAACTTTTTGGAGAAAAAACCACCAAAGGCTTACGGAAATTTGTTTTCATTTGTCTTCTCAACAAGTGATAGAAATTGGCTGGTGTAGTACAATCAGCTACGTACATATTGTGACGTGCGCAAAGTTGTAAATAACGCTCCATTCTAGCAGAGGAATGTTCGGCACCTTGACCTTCGTATCCGTGAGGTAACAATAAAACAATTCCGTTTTGGTTGTTCCATTTATCTTCTCCACAAGAAATATATTGGTCTAACATGATTTGGCAACCGTTAGAGAAATCTCCAAATTGCGCTTCCCAAATTGTTAATGTTTTTGGCGATGCTAATGCGTAACCATAATCAAAACCTAAAACTCCATATTCAGATAATAATGAGTTGTAGATTTGAAATCTTCCTTTACTATTTTTTAACGCATCCAAAAGAATTACTTCTTCTTCGCTGTCTTCTACTTTTACTACTGCATGACGGTGTGAAAAAGTTCCTCTTTCAACATCTTGTCCCGAAACACGAACGTCATATCCTTCATATAATAAAGATCCATAAGCCAATGTTTCTGCCGTTCCCCAATCGATAACATTGTTATCATACATGGTTTTTCTGTCAGTAACAATTTTAGATATTTTATTGATAAATTTTTTATCTGATGGCAATGAAGAAACAACTCCAATGATTTCGTCTAATTGTTTTTTATCAAATTTTGTATCTACTTTTTGAAGCATTACATCATCAGAAACTTGAACATAACCATTCCATTCATCTTGCATAAATGGTTTGATAATTGTTTTGTCTTTCTTACGAGAAGCTTGTAGATTTTCGTCTAATTTTTCTTTGTAATCGTTTTCTATTTTAGTCAAATATGCTGCGTCTACAATTCCGTCTTTAATTAATTTCTCAGCATAAATCTCTCTTGGATTTTGATGCTTAGCGATAATTTTATATAAAACTGGTTGTGTAAAACGTGGTTCGTCACCTTCATTATGACCATATTTTCTGTATCCTAATAAGTCAATGAAAACATCACGTCCAAATTCCATACGGAAATCTAACGCGAATAACATGGCATGAACAACCGCTTCTGCATCATCAGCATTAACGTGAAGTACTGGCGACAAAGTAACTTTAGCCACATCTGTACAATAAACCGATGAACGTGCATCTTGATAATTGGTAGTAAAACCAACTTGGTTGTTGATTACAATATGAATTGTTCCACCAGTTTTGTATCCGTCAAGTTGCGCCATTTGAACAATTTCGTACACAATTCCTTGTCCAGCAACTGCAGCATCACCGTGAACGGCAATTGGCAATACTTTAGAAAAATCGTTTGGAAAATGTCGGTCTTGTTTTGCACGAGTAATTCCTTCAATTACGGCACCAACTGTTTCAAGATGTGAAGGATTTGGCGCTAAATTGATGTTTATTTTTTTACCTGAAGCTGTTTTTCTTTCAGAAGTTAAACCTAAATGGTATTTTACGTCACCATCAAAATATTCTTGATCGTAATCTTTACCGTCAAATTCTGAGAAAATATCTTGTGTGTTTTTACCAAAAATATTGGCTAAAATATTCAATCTTCCTCTGTGAGCCATTCCCATTACGAAATGCTCTACACCTTTTTCAGCAGCAGCTTCAATTAAGGCATCTAATGCTGGAATAATACTTTCACCACCTTCAAGTGAAAAACGTTTTTGACCAACATATTTAGTATGAAGGAAATTCTCAAATGAAACCGCTTCGTTTAATTTTCCTAAAATGTGCTTTTTTTGATCAGCATTAAAGTTAGGAAGATTATCATTGATATTAATTCTATCTTGAATCCACTGAATTACTTCAGGTTTACGCATATACATGTACTCAATACCAATATGTTGGCAGAATACATTTTTAAGATGCGTAATAATTTCTTTTAAAGTTTGAGGTTGATGACCAAGAACTTTGGCTGCATCAAAAACAGTGTTTAAATCGGCATCTGAAAGTCCAAAATTCACTAAATCTAAATTCGGAGAATAAGTTCTTCTGTCACGAACTGGGTTAGTTTCTGTGAACAAATGACCACGAGTTCTGTATCCATCAATCAATTTAAGAACATTAAATTCTTTTTGCAGTTTTTCAGAAACTAAAGAACAATCTTGGTTTTCAGTTGCAAAATTTGCTAACTGTTGCCCCATATTTTCTTCGTTGTAAGTTGTCATTCCAAAATCGAAACCTTGAAAAAATGCTCTCCAACTTGGTTCAATTGCATCAGGATTGTCTAGATATTGATCGTATAACTGTGCGAAAAATTCAGTGTGTGCTGCGTTTAAAAAGGAAAACCTATCCATATTTTTTATATAAGTAATGGTGTAGTTAAAAAAATTACTGCAAAAGTAAAATATTTATAACAATCTTTCAATGTTTTTGCTACATTTATCTCGCTAATTAAATATATACTTGTCTATGAAAAAGAATACTTTAAAAAATTTAACAAAATCGGTGTCATTTGTATTTTTAATGACAGTTTGTTTTAATTTGTCTGCACAAGAAATACCAAAAAGCGGACAAAAAAGTGAATTTTGGAAAAATGTTCAATTTGGTGGTGGATTAGGATTGAGTGTTGGTTCTGGATTTACTGATATAACAATTGCACCAAGTGCTATTTACAACATTAATAAATATGTTGCTATTGGAACTGGATTACAAGGAAGCTATGTTTCGCAAAAAAACTATTTTACATCTGCAATTTACGGCGCTAGTTTAATTACCCTATTCAATCCAATTGAAGAAGCACAAATATCATTAGAAGTAGAACAAGTAAGAGTAAATACAACTTTCAAAACTACTGGTGGACCAAGCATAAAAGACAACTTTTGGAACACTGGACTGTTTGTTGGCGCAGGATACAGAATGGACAATGTAACTATTGGCGCACGATATAACTTACTTTATAACAAAGACAAAAGTGTTTATAGCGATGCTTTGATGCCTTTTATTAGAGTTTATTTTTAATACCTATTCCTAAACCAAACTTTCATCCATTCGCGTTTTAAAACCAAGAAAGCAACTTGCTCCGAAAGTTCCATAATATCTGAACCATCTAATTTTTTTACTTGATCTTCTGGAACATCAACAATGTAAAGCAGGTTTAAATATTCGGCAAATTTATACTGAATTAATCGATAGATTTTTTCATGAAGTTGTACTTTTAACTCCTGCGGTGTAGTACTTTTGGGCAAATCAATTGCTTCGTTGGCAAAATTAAAATCTTTGTTTAATTGTTCAATTAGTTTGAGATACAAGTTTTCTTTTTCTGCTTCAGACAGCAAACTATCGGTTGATATTGGAGCTATAAAACTAGACATTTCTATTCATTAAATTTTCTCCAAAAACCCTCAACATTTCTTTTTTATCAGCACCAATGTTCATTTCTTCTAAAGTTTCAAATGCCTTAAAAGTATAAGTTTGAATTGCAGTTTGAGTAGCTTCTGAAGCACCAGTTGTATTGAAAAGTTCTTTAACAGAATTTATTTTATCTGAATTATCACTTGGTTGAATCGAAAACAAATGCAACAATTGTTCTTTCTCTGTAGCTTTAGCATATTCAATAGCTTTTAGGTACAAATAGGTTTTTTTATTCTCAATGATATCACCACCAACTTGTTTTCCAAAAGTTTCTGGATCACCAAAAGCGTCTAAATAATCATCTTGCAACTGAAAAGCTATTCCTAAATTCAATCCAAAGTCATAAATTAAATTAGCATTTTCATCGGAAGTTTCAGCTACAATTGCTCCCATTTTCATGGCGGCACCAACCAAAACAGCTGTTTTGTATTCAATCATTTTTAGATATTCTGGAATTGTAACATCATCACGAGTTTCAAAATCAACGTCGTATTGTTGTCCTTCACAAACTTCTAAGGCTGTTTTACTGAACAGTTTTGCCAATTCTCTGAATATCTTTGGTTCGTATTCTTCAAAATGCTGGTAAGCCAAAATTAACATTGCATCACCAGATAAAATTCCGGTATTAATATCCCATTTTTCATGAACCGTTTCGTTTCCTCTTCGCAAAGGCGCGTCATCCATAATATCATCATGAACTAATGAAAAATTATGAAATACTTCAATGGCTGTTGCTGCCGCCAAAGCTTTTTTGCAATCTACATCAAAAACTTCTGTAGCCATTAATGTCAAAATAGGACGCATTCTTTTTCCGCCCAAATGCAAAATATACTCTATAGGTTCGTAAAGATTTTTTGGTTCTTTATCCAAATGCAATTCCAAAAAATAAGTTGAACTGAGTTCTTGATAGTGAGAAATTGTATGCATAAATAATTTTATGTTTCGTTTTGCGAGATATGCAAAACTACATATTATTTGATTATAAATAGTTTGAAAATTGGAGTTTCCTATTATTAGTCAAATGTTAAATTTATGCAAATACTTTGGAAACTATTTTTGTATTCAAAGTTTCCAGTATACATTTGCATAAGAATTTAAAATCTAAAAAATGATAACTTCAATAACCATACTTTTACTATTTGCTGCAACAATCTATATATTTATGCAACAAGCACAATTTGGGAAAAGACCATCGGGTGAAAGATTGGAATTAATTAAAAAATCTCCTAATTACAGAAATGGCTCTTTTCAAAACTTAAGCTACACTCCAGATTTAACAGAAGGCGCTTCGATCTTTTCGGTAATGAAAGAATTTTTATTAAATGACAATAAATCCAAAAAGCCAAGTCAAAAAATTCCTACTATAAAAACTGATTTATTGCAACTCGATCCAACAGAAAATACAGTTGTTTGGTTTGGACATTCCTCTTATTTTATACAAATTGACGGAAAGAAAATACTTGTAGATCCTGTTTTAAGTGGTTCGGCCTCGCCACTTTCTTTTACAAACAAAGCTTTTGATGGAACTTCTATTTATACAACGGATGATTTTCCTGAAATTGATTATCTCTTTATTTCTCATGACCACTGGGATCATCTTGATTATAAAACCATAATGAAATTGAAGCCTAAAATAAATACCATTATTACTGGTTTAGGAACTGGAGCTCATTTTGAACATTGGGGTTTCGATACCAATACAATAATAGAAAAAGACTGGAATGAAACTTTTACTTTAGAAGATGGTTTTACAGTATATACTGTTCCTGCAAGGCATTTTTCAGGAAGAAGTTTCA
Organism: Flavobacteriaceae bacterium; assembly: GCA_019752245.1. Lineage (GTDB taxonomy): Bacteria > Bacteroidota > Bacteroidia > Flavobacteriales > Flavobacteriaceae > Flavobacterium. Next base: position 2,846 of record JAIEMH010000137.1, on the reverse strand, counting down.
TAAGAAAGAAAGCACTTTGGACTTCTTTTGTGTTAAAAACTCCAACATCAAAACTATTTATTGGTGGCGATAGCGGATATGACAGTCACTTTGCTGAAATAGGAAAACAATTCGGTCCATTTGATTTGGCTTTTCTAGAAAACGGACAATATGATAAAAGTTGGAAATACATTCACATGACGCCAAACGAAGTTCTTCAAGCAGCGATTGATCTCAATGTAAAATCTTTATTTCCTGTTCATTCATCAAAATTTGTATTGGCAAATCACGACTGGAATGAGCCTTTGTCTAAAATAACAGCGCTTTCTAAAGCTACAGACATTCATTTAATAACTCCACTAATAGGAGAAAAAATACTACTATCAGAAAAAAAGGATTTTCCAAAATGGTGGGAATTCTCTAATTAATAATTGCATTTATCAAATAATTTCAACTTAAATTCTCAACAAAATGACTATAACCCAATGGAATTTAAACTCCAATCAATCCGATTTTATGATTAGAGTGAGAAACTCGATTATTGCCTACTTAGATAGTTCATTTAATAAACTAACGAGTTCAATTGACATTGTTAACAACCAACTTATTGATGCCAATCTCGAATTTGTTTTGGATATAAATAAAAAAGAAGGCAAATTAGAACACATTGATAGCAATTTGAAGTTAAAAGATTTTATCAAAATAAACGAATATCCATTAGTAAAATTTAAATCTACTTCGTTTGAAAAAATAAACAAAGACATCAATTTTGTAAAAGGATACTTAACCATAAATAACATTACCAAAGTTATTGAGCTTGATGCTAAAATTGTTGAATTAGAATCAAACACTACTTCGTCTAAAGTACTTATAGAAATTTTAGGTGAAATTAAACGTCAAGATTTTGGATTATATTCCAACTCAAATCTTGAAAATAACGGAGTATTAATTGGCTCCAACATCAACATAACAGCCAATTTAGAATTTGAAACAAAAAATTAAGATGAAAAAACATATCGTAATAATAGGTGGTGGATTTGCTGGTTTAAATATTTCCAAAACACTTTCTAATGTTGAGAATTTTGACATTACTTTAGTTGACAAAGTAAACTATAATTTTTTTCCTCCATTATTATACCAAGTAGCAACAGGTTTTTTGGAGTCATCGTCAATAAGTTATCCGTTTAGAAAAATGTTTTCTAAGTCTAAAAACATACGCTTTTGGCTTGGAGAATTAATCAATATAAACGCTTTAGAAAATAAAATCACTCTTTCAAATGGTGAATTAAATTATGATTATTTAATAATTGCTACAGGAACAACCACCAATTATTTTGGGATGGAAAATGTTAAGAGAAATGCAATTCCGATGAAAACTTTGGAAGATGCGCTTAACATGAGAAATATTTTATTGCAACGAATAGAAGCCGCATCAATATCTAAAAATATAGAAGAGCAAGAACAATTAATGACCATTGTAGTTGCTGGTGGCGGACCAACTGGAGTAGAATTATCCGGTATGTTTGCAGAAATGAGTAAAAACATTTTCAAAAAAGAATATCCCGAATTGAAACATCTTTCAGATACTAAAATATACTTAATTGATGGCAGCAATTCACTTTTAGGACCAATGAGTTTACAATCGCAACAAGATACTTTAGAAGCAATAAAAGAAATAGGCGTTCAAGTAAAACTAAATACTCAAGTTGTTGATTTTGATGGTGAAATCATTTCATTTAAAGACGGATCAACCATAAAAAGTAAAAATTTAATTTGGGCAGCAGGAGTCACATCTATGCGATTTAATGGACTATCAGAAGAGTTTTATGGAAGAGGAAACCGATTAATTGTAGATGAATTTAACACTGTAAAAGGAACAAAAAATATTTATGCTGTAGGTGACACCGCATTCATGGATAGTGATAAAAATTTCCCTAATGGTCATCCTCAAGTGGCTCAAGTAGCTATGCAACAAGGTAAAAATCTTGCAAAAAACCTATTGTATTTGCAATCAAATAAACCTCAAAAACCTTTCAATTATAACGACAAAGGTTCAATGGCGATTATTGGACGAAGCAAAGCAGTTGTAGATTTACCAAAACCAAAAATACATTTTAAAGGAACCATTGCTTGGCTAGCTTGGCTTTTTGTTCACTTAATGTCGTTATCTATGCCTAGAAATAAAGTAAATACAATCTATCATTGGGCATTGGCTTATTTTACAAAAAACTCATCACTACGAATGATAATAAAACCTATAAGAAAAGTATAATGTTAAATTTATGTAAATACTATGGAAACTATTTCTGTATTCAAAGTTTCCGTAGTACATTTGCATCCGAAATAACAACTATTTCACGAAAGAAAAAATGAAAGAAAAAATAATCACAAAAGCAAAAGATATGTTTTTGAAACTTGGTTTCAAGAGCATTACCATGGATGATATTGCTGGTGAAATGTGTATATCTAAAAAAACAATTTATAAATATTTTGCCAACAAAGAATTATTGATTGAGGAAAGCGTTCAGATAATCCATACTGAAGTTAATGAAATTATCACCGAAATAGTATCAAAAAATTTTAACGCAATTGAAGAAAATTTTGAAATTAGACGCATGTTTGACGATATGTTTAAATCAACAGATACTTCACCAATTTATCAATTAAAGAAACATTACCCAGAGGTTTATCAAAAGGTTCTAAAATATCAAGTAGAAATGTGTGAGTCTTGTTTTAGAGACAATATCCAAAAGGAATAGCACAAGGATTGTATCGAAATGAAATAAATGTTGATGCTTACGTTAAGTTTTATTACTTTTTAATTTTCACAATAAACGAGAATACAAGATCAGAGAGAGAGGCTTTTG
>JAIEMH010000370.1 GCA_019752245.1 Flavobacteriaceae bacterium | reverse complement strand
ACAGAAATAAGTCTCTGGAGAAGATAAAACAGGTGTAGTAAATGTAGGATTCGTTGCGCCTGCAATTAAACCTGCAGAATTATACCATTGTAATGAAATTCCAGTAACTCCTGTAGAGTAGCCTGAAACAGATAAAGTAGCAGTTCCTGTAAAACAAACATTAGAAACAGAAGAAACTGCAGTACCTGCAACAGGTGTACCTGAACATGCAGGAGCAGCAACTACATTAATAGTGTAGTCTTCAAACGTACCATAAGTGGAATTATAACATGGATTTGTTAAAGGTCCAACATCAACACCACCAATTCTTAATCTATGATTTCCTGGTGCTACAGTCAATGGAATTGTAAACGATCCTGATAATGTAGTCGGATTCGTTGCCAAAGAAACACCTTGGTAAACAATTTCACCCGATTCAAAAGCACCATTATTATTAGCATCCAACCAAATAGTAGTATCATATGTAAAACCTGTACTATAAGTAATAGCAAACGATTGTGGAACCAACTGAGTAACATTTGAAACCAAATTCGTATAGTTACCATAATTTCCAGCCTCAGCAACAGTTGTATTGTTTATTGTACCAATAACAACTTTTGTAATTCCAGTTCCATCAACACTTGTTGGGGCAGGAATACAATAATTAGTAATGGTCAATGCTGCTCCAGTAGAAGTTTTTGAACAACCTCCTGGATTCAAGACCACTCTATAGAAATTACCCGCACCAGCAGACGCAGATCCAGTAGTAACTACTGACAACGTACTTGATGTAGCGCCAGTATAAGTAACATTCGCAGGAGTACCATTTACAACATTAGCATAAGTTCCTCCCAATGCAGTAGCATATTGCCATTGATAAGTCAACGGTGATGCAGCAGTAGCAGCAACACTAAAAGTAGCTGTACCACCTGCTAAAACAGAAGCAGCAACAGGACCAGTAGTAACTGTTGGATTATTAATAATCAATTGTGCACCAATGGAAACAGCATCAACACAAGGTGAAGAAGCCAAAGCAACAGCTCTATAATAAGGAGTAGCTCCAACTGGAGTTGCAGCAGTTGTAGTTACAACCAAAGAACCAGTAGTAGCACCAGAATAACTAGCACCTGCCGGAACACCAGCAACAACATCTGTAAAAGTACTGTTATCTGCAGAATACTGCCATTTGTAACCAGTAAAAGATCCAGTAGCAGCAGCGGTAAACGTAGCCGTACCTCCTGTATAACAAACAGTTTGTGCAGTAGGATCTGTAATAGATGGAGCCGTATTAACGTTCAACGTAACCGTTACCGATTGCGGATCATTAGCCGGACCATTAATAATTACATAATAATTTGTACCCGAATTAGCTACAGATCGGTTAGTGATTGTTAAAGTAGCCGTATGAGCACCTGAATAATCTCCTCCGTCAACAACAGCTTCAGCGCTTAAACCTGTATCCTCATACCATTGGTAAGAATAAATTGGCTCTGGAAGAGCACCCAAATCTTCAGCAACAACTGTTCCTGAAGAAACAACTGTGAAAGTTGCAGTACCAAAATCACACAAATTACTGTTAGTAGGCTGTGTAGCAATACCGGTATTACCAACATTCAACGCTGCACTATTTGAAGTCAAAGGACCACATGGAGACGTTCCTGTTACAACACACTGATAAACATTTGTGTTCATAGTTTCAGGACCAGAAGTAATAACAAGTGTATTACTAGTCGCTCCTCCATAAATACCTCCATTTGAAATAGGACTAAAAGCACCTACGCCTCCTACTTGCTCTTCCCATTGGTAAGTAATACCAGTTCCAGAAGCAGTAAGTGTAAACGAAGCATTAAACAAACCTAATGAAGAAACTATATTTTGATCAACAGGCTGTAATCCAATAGCCACTGGTTCTGTAATAACAACACCATAAGTAACTTTTGTAGGACAACCTAAGTCAGTTACTGTATAATTAACAGTTACCGTACCTGCAGTAACACCTGTCAAAATACCTCCTGCAGTAATAGTAGCAGATCCTGTACCATTAGTTACAGACCAAACGCCCAAAGCAGTACCGTTTGTTAATGCCAAAGTAGATGGCATACAAATTGAACTAACATTACCAGCTGCTTGTATAGGAGAAACAACAGGGTTAGCATTCACAGTCAAACTTGTTGCACTTGTAGCAGTTCCAGTTGGAGCAACTACAGTGATAACGCCAGAAGTAACTCCTGATGGAGTAACAGCAGTAATAGTAGTACCATTTACAACCGTAAAAGATGCAGCATCAACACCATTAAACTTAACTGAAGTAGCTCCTGCTAAAGCAAATCCACTAATAGTTACAGTTTCACCTCCTTGAGAACATACCGCACTTGGAGCAAAACTACTAATTGTTGTAGGTATTAACTCAACTTGGAAGTCGTCAACATGAAAATCAATATCCGGAGTAGTAGAAGTAGTAGTAGCTACAAAAGCAATTTTAACAGCTCCTGTGTAACCAACTAAATTAACATACTCTGTTTGGCCAGTATTACTATAAGTACCTGCACCTGTATAAGTCTTAACAACATTAGCATTAGACCAAGTAGCACCACCATCAGTTGAAACAACAACATCAACTTTATGCGTAGCCAAAGTAGTTTGTGCTGTAGAACCTAAATAACTAGTAACAGCCATTTTATAGCGCACACGGTAACCACCAGAACCCAAATTAATCTCATTAGAAATCAACCAGTCATTCTTAGTACCATATAAATTCAATCGTACAGCTTTGTTAGTACCTGTATTAGCAAAACCTGCTTCACTAAACCAACCGTTTGTAGCTGGAGTAACTGTAGAAGAAGCCGCTAAAGCACCTGTTGCTAAAGTCCAACAATTTGGAACAAAAGTAGCAAACGTTTGAGCAACAGTAGGAGCCATTTCTGGTGTACACAAAGTATTGAAGTTTGTCGCCAAAGTCCAAAAACTAGTATCAGAACCACCACACAAAGTTCTTACGTAAGCACTGTAAGAAGAAGACGAAGGTAAACCTGTAACTACAGCTGTAGCAGTAGGCGCAGTAATAATACCTGTAGCAGACAAACCGCTTGCACCACTTCCTGCAGCACCAGAACTACGAACTTCATATTCATAAGTAACCGGAGTTCCAAGAGCCGGAGCAGTCCAATTTAAAGTAATTCCTGTTGTAGTGGCAGCCGTAGCAGTCAATGCAGTAGGCGGATAACATGTTGGTGTCAAATAAATAGCAATATCATCAACCATTAAACCACTTTGATTTGCTATAGAATAAGCATTAAAACCAAAATAATAAACACCACTAGAAGCTGGAGTAAACGTAACAGTATTTGTAGTTAGAACAGCTCCTGTAACCGAAGCATGCGTAGCCAAAACAGTAGTCATAGAAGCGGCAACTGCCGACGTTCCATAAGCAACTTTCAAACTCTCAACATAAAAAGTACTATCGTTACCATAATTATAAGATACAGTATAAGAAGTTCCTCCAGTCAAACTAATTCCATTAGTATAAAACCAAGAATTAGCAGCACTACTACCGTTATATGGATAACGCAATGCAGTGGTCGTAAAACCATATCCCGGATTACTTGCTGTAATCCAATTGTTTCCAGTCCCAGCATTTTGAACAGAGGTACAACCTGGCAATGCCGGTACAACAGCCGATTCAAAGTTTTGAGAATAAGGAACAGTCGTAGCCAAACAAGGTGTAGTAAAAGACCCTTGAAGAGACCAAGCCGACAAATTAACCCCATCGCAGTTTGCTCTAACCCAATAATAATAAGGTGTATTCGCAGACAAAGAAGTCAATCCTTTTGAAGTAACTCCTGCTAAAACATTACCAGACGGCGTAGTTCCTGCAGTTGGAGCAGTACTTGAAGTAGAATAATAATAGTCATAACCACTAGCAGGTGCTGGCGAAGGCGCAGTCCACGAAATAGTAGCACTGTTATCGGTCACAGCACTGGCAACCAAAGCACTTGGAGTACCTGAACATAAAGCACAAGCACCAGAGTACAAAGCTTGAAGACTAAAACCAGCTCCAACTCCTGTACCATCAGAAGTAAACTGAACAGTAAGCGATTGACCTGCTGCAGAACTAAAAGGAGTAATAGTTCCTCCTGTACTACTAGAGTAAGTGTACAACAAAGTACCACCTGTTCCAACACCACTATAAATTTTCAAGAAATCATAAGTTCCTTCTATATAAGTGTAAGAACCACTAATAGATATCACACCTGTACCAGAATTATCCAAAACAGTATAACCACTATTACCACTAGTATAGTTACCAGCAGCACCACCATTATCATAAAGATAAGTACTAGTACCACAACTTACTAAATTAGAACCAGTAGCGGGAACATTCGTAGAACCACAATTAGAACCAACATAAGAAACCGAACTCGAACTAGTTGAAGTTGGTCCAGCAGAACATGTAGTAACAAGTTTATAATACCTTGTACCAACTACTGTAGTAGCACTGTAAGTAGTAGATGTTGCACCTGAAATATCAGTCCAAGCACTATTATCTGGTGACGATTGCCACTGATAAGTAATACCAGTACCAACTGTTAAACCTGTTGCAGATAGATTTACTGTTGCAGCAGAACACCCTGAAGAAGATGAAATTGCAGCAACACCAGCATTAGGTGCACCAGAACAAGGAGGAACTGCTAATTGCGAAACAACAACATCATCAAAATAATAATAAGTATCAGCTCCAGTAGCTGAAGTCACATTATATCTAATATATAATGCACCTACAGAAGGAGTGAAAGTTGCAGTCTTAGTTGCACAAGTCGCTGCTGCAGTATGATTAGAAGAATTAATTGTCTGAGCAATTGTCCACGGACCAGCTGCAGAACTTCCATATTCTAAAGTAACCGTACCTAAATTAGCAAGCGTTTGAGCGGTTGTAGCCGCTCCAAACTGCGTTGCTTTAAAAGAATAAGACACTGTTACCAATCCACCGTTAGAAGTACCTAAAGAAGGTGAAATAAATTGTCCAACTGTACCATAGTACTGTTCCGTTCTTATGGTACCACCAGTCCCACATATTTGAGCGGCTGTAGTAATTCGCGCAGCTGCAACCCCAGAACCTGAAGTAGTCCAGCTATTCAGTCCTGTAGCAGTCCAGTTTTGGGAATAGGAAACTTGCGATTGTACAGTTCCAGCCATAAAGAATAGAAAAAACAGCATCAAACTCATAAGCCACGAGGTTCGCATACCACCGGAAGAATTGGGCGAATTCCCAACTACTTCGGGCTCCTGCGAGCTGAGTACCGATAATTTTCGATAACTCAGAGAATTGTAGTTATTCATCATAATTTAAAAAAATTGGGTTAATTAATGTGTTAATGTATAAAAAAAAGTTAATTACTTGTTAATTTAAAGACAGCAAAACGTTAAAAGCGACAAAAAAATCGACAAAAAACACTTTGCCGATTGATAATTGAATTTTGTGATCGTAAATTGTATAGATAAAAAAAACAACCTTCTCCTGAATCGAATTCCAAAAGAAGGTTGTTGCAGTAAATTATTAAAACTGAATCTTTTTAGTTACTACAGATCCGTCAACTGACGTAACAGTAACCAACAATAATTGTTGTGAAGAAGCAAGTGTAGAAACCAACACTTCGTTGGTATTAGCCTTAGTCTTACTATACAATAAGCTACCTCGAATATCAAAGATTTTCACATCGGCAATAGCAGTACCTAAAGAAGTAATATGAACCGTTTCATTGTTTTTGTAAACAACAACAGAAGCATCCGTAAACGATTGATCAGCAACCGACAAAGCAGCGTCCGTGTAACGCAATACAAAACGATCATCAAACGTTCCTGCAGCAGTAGTAAACGTATAATTACTAGTTTTTAAATTGTGAATTACATGTAACAATCGATCTTCCAAATACACCTGCTGTGCATCAAAAATACCATCAAAATTAGACAACCTAACCTCATAAGTAGAAGCAACAGTAGATTTAAAACCTAACGACACAACATCACTTTCAGTAAAAGGAAGACCACGACCTTGAATAGCCAATTTAGACGTTCCCAAAGTAGAATAAAACAAAACAGGTGTTCCAGCATCCAACATAGCACTATCAAATCCGCTATCATAACCATTAGTAGCACCATCGGCATAACCAACCATAGTTTGTTTGTAGGCACCATCAGCATTGAAAACTTCCAACCATACCCTACTTCTATCAGTTACAGTAGCCAGAGCATTTGCCGCACTTGGTCTATAAAATTGACTATTGTTTCCTATAACACGCATACTATTATTGAAAATAGCATTACCGTTAGACAATCCTTTTATAAAGAAACTTTGTCCTGAAGCTATTTTCCCACTAGGTAGTGAATTGTTCGGACCTGGCGAAGCAGTAGTTCCAATACCTCCCAAAGAATTATAAACAGCATAGTCACTACCAACATAATTATTTGCAGTAATGATAGTGTTGTGCGTCCACAAATAAATTGTTTTTTCAATAACACCCGAACCAGTAACCGTTCCATTCAAATCAAAGAACAAATCTATATTTAAAGCACTAGGATAAGGATTTCCTATCAAGTTAACATCAGCAGCACCAAGTACAATTGGCGTAGAGATTGGACCATTATTAGGAGTACCATAAAACACACCATTAAAAACCACTGGCGTTGTTGGATCAAAAGTTTGTGGCGAACGTATAATATACCCTTTTCCTGGCAACATCAAATTAGTTCCTGTTTCTACAACCCAATTGTTAATAGCCGGACTAAAGGAAAGATACTTGTCATACAACGTCAAAGGTGACAAATTAACCAACGTTTGCGGATTAACAGGCGAAGACCAATACGTATAATCATATTTTCTAACCGGTGTGGTATTGCGCTTATAAGTAATATTTCCTGAATTTGTAGTATTGTTTACCTGAACCAAACTAGCATTATTTTCAAAAGTTAAGCTTCCCGAACTTACAGTAACCGAATTTTGAACTACCAAAGAATGACCCGATGAAAACACAACTGCACCACTCAACACCGTTACCGAACAAGCAGCAACATCCGCAGTCGAAGTATAATTGGCATTAAATACAACCGTTTTAGTAGCATCCGGCAATCCATTACTCCAAGTACCAGTCCAGGTTGTACCGATAACAGATATAGTAACAACATTAGAATAAGCAGTACAACTTCCGTTAGTAACAACCGCTCTAAAATAACGAGTCGATGAAATAGTACCCATTTGAGCCGATGTCAATGTAGCCGAAGCACTAGAAGCTATAGCAACAGGTGTAGTAAATACAAAATCACTAGCATACTCCCATCCAGTAACAGTACCTGAAGTTCCTGTCAAAGTCAAATTAGCAGCTGTTCCCGAACAAACCGTTTGATCACTCGATGCCGTTCCTGCTACAATAGGTGTAACAGTAACCGGTACATTAGTCACAGCAGTACAAACTGGTGATGGTGTACTAGCACTAGCAGTAAAAGTAGTAGCAGCAGTTGGAAAAGCATAAACCGTAGCAGTACCTGTTCCTGCAATATAAGGTGTTCCAGTAGTATTAGTAAACAATCCCGGAACAGCAGTTCCGTTGCTTACAGGTGCAACTAGCGTATTCCAAGTAACAGCAGAAGTAGCACTACCCGAAACCAATACATTATCTATTGCCCAAAACCAATCCCATCCTGCATCATATTTAAAACGAATATAAAGCGTAGGCTGATTCAAATAAGCATTCAATGGAATAGTAACATTTACAAAAGAAGACAAATTAACACCAATGTTGGACGAATAAGTAGCCAAATCAGTCCATGCAGTACCGTCTGTAGAGATTTGAACTTTCCCAGAATCGCCAGTATAATAACGATAAAGATGCCAAAAACTCAACGAAGCTTGCGTATAACCCATAGTACTAAAAGAAGGCGAAGTCAATGTAGTAGTAACCAAAGATCCCGAACCTGGCGCGTCACTATTAGCATGATAAAATTGAGACGAATCATTACTATGCGTTACACCCAAAGGAATGTTATAACCGTCTGGTCGCAACGTCCAGTTTCCTACTGGTGTACCAGATCCAGTTCCGGCAACAGTCCATCCGTTAGAAGCAGCATTAAAATTCTCATTCAATATTGGATATCCCGAAACAATACCTCCAGTAGCAGTCATCAAAACACCTGGTCCTGATTGACACACAGCTGGAGCTGCCGGACTAACCGTAATTGGCGTAGGCAAAGCATTCGCATTAAAATTAAATTTAACTTTATTAAATCTAAATGGCGATGCCGTTTGCGCAGCCGTTAAAGTATAAACTTGAGTAGTACTAGAAGTAATAATATAAGGATCACCTACAGTACCCGAACCAGTTACACCTGTAGAAGGTGACCAAGTAAAAGTATTGTAACTAGCCAAACCTGAAGTAATAACGATCGGATTCGATGGCGAACCAGCACAAACCGTATCATCCATATTATCCAACGTCAAAGCTGGCGGTGGCGTTACAACCTGAAAACCATAATCTTCAGTCTCACCACGTCCAACAGTAGCACAAGCTGACGGATTAGTAGCATTCCAATCCACAACAATACGCATTCTTGTAAAGCCCAACAATGCGGTTGGTGGAACCGTAAAACTTACAGTTGGTGGCGTTGATAAATAAGCCGCCGAATTGTAAACACGCTCTGTAGTATTGTCAAAAGTACCATCTTGATTCCAATCTACCCACATAGCAATACCTACACCTCCAGACATATCATTATAACCAGTAGCAACATTCACAACCCCAGATTGAGCTTGCGTAATAATTTGAGTAGTATAATTACCATAACCTCCAGCAGCATAGCCTGTAGCATTCGAAACATCCGAAATAGCTCCAGTAGTAGCAAAGTTGGTAAAGTAATTTTGACTTCCTGTACTACCCGAGGCACAATAGTTCAATTGTACCAAAGTAGTAAAGTAAGGATTTCCAGAATTGTTCAAAACAACCCATTCGCCAAATTCTCCTGCGCCACAACTTGTGCGAACCCAGAAATAATAATTGGTAACACCAGCCAAACCAGTTAAAGTAACATTGCTTGCTCCAGTAAAACCAGATGGCGCAGTAGCATTAGTTGGCGCAACACCTGTAGTATTAAAATAATAAGCATAACCCGATGATGGCGCAGGTGTTGGTGGCGTCCAGTTCAAAATAGCAGTCGAACCAGTTATACCCGACACCGAAACGTTAGTAGGGCGCAAACAAAAAGACTCATAAATTTGTAAATCATCAACAAACAATTGACCATTGTTTGGTGCTGAATAAGCTTTCAAACCAAAATAATAAACACCACTAGTAGGAGGCGTAAAAGTAATTTTGTTTGTAAACGGAGACGATTTAATGTTAGGCTGATCGTCCAATGGTAAAGTCATAGCACTAGCTACTGGAGCAGTTCCGTAAGCAACCATCATTTTATTAACCGCTGTTGAAGGCGTATCAGTACCTCCATATTGATAATCTATAGTATACGTTTTAGTACTCAACAAATTCATACCTTCTGTAAAAAACCAAACATTAGCGGCGTTTGTATTTGTTGGACTCTGACCATCATACATCAAGATGTTTTGATCCATCCCTGAATTGGTATAATAATCAGCACTTGAAGTAACCCAAGAATTTCCTAAACCAACATTTTCTTGCGACGTACAAGTTGGCAATACCAAAGCCGGCGTATTGTGCCATGGTCCAGAAGCAGAAATGGTCGGTCCATCAAACGGTTGGTAATAATAAGGTGTAACTGGAGTACACAAAGTAGTAAAAGAAGTTCCTGTAGACCAACCACTCGTATCAGTACCACTACATACCGAACGTACATAAACATAATATGTAGTCCCAGGAGTTAAACTGGTCAAAGCCTGAGGCGATACAGCTGTAAAAACTGGAGCAGAACTAGCATTTGGCGCAACAGCCGATGTAGTAATATAATATTCATACCCAACACCCGGTGCAGGCGTAACTCCTGTAAAAGTAAGCGAAGCACTAGTACTAGTAATAGAAACAGGCGCAACGTTTAAAGCCGTCGGTGCAGAACAAGTTAAGGGCGTCCATCGAAACAAACGATTGGAAGTACCTTGTATTAATGCACCCGATGTATTTATTCCTCTAGTAATTACCGTAGCAGTATTAGAACCTCCTAATAAAGTACTATTTACAGGCATTGTACCTACTGTTATAGCAGGAAAAACACCTGGCCAATTAGCAAGCGTAGAATAATTTAAATTCTTAAAATCAGCACTTGTAGTACCTCTCAAACCTATTTGTCCTTGTACAACTGAAGTAGTATTGAAAGTTGTCGTATTGTAATGCATCTCTATAATATTGGACGTTTCATACAACCAAATTTGAAAAGCCATATTAGTACTCTCTCCTCCAATTGCAGCTGCAGTACCTGAGTTGTCTGAACGTTTAACTATCCATTCTATTTTTAGAATTCTACCACCAACAGCTAATGGAGGCGCATAATAAGAAACATTTAAAGCCGTAGATGCAGGACCTACATCTAAATCCGTACCATAAGCAGAAATTACACCTTCATACCCAGCAGCACTAGATATTGGAGTAACCTCTGTTAATGATGGAGCAGTAGCTCCAAAAGTTACAAATCCGTTCATAGAAACATTAACAGACGTATAAGGCAAACCGTTAAAAACAAAGGTAAAAGGAATAGGCACAACCGCAAAACCATTATCCTGATTTCCACTTGGCGCAGCAAGCGATCCTGTACCAGGAAATAAAAGAGTTTTCGCAGGTGAAGCTGGCAAAGCACCAAAAGTTGGTGTAATTTGCATTTGACTCAACTGATAGCTTGCCACCTGAGCATTGGTAGTTGCAACGTTAAAAAGAGCGCACAACAAAAAAGCCAAAAGACCAATTTTCTTGTGATTCAAAAAAGCGTTACTAAATTTTTTAAGTAGTAATAGTACCATAGCAATTTTTTTAAGATATAAATATAATTTTACTTATAAGTGGATAAAATTACATTAATTTTTCGTAAAATTTTAATATAAATACCATCCACAACAACAAATCGACAAAGAGTAATTTTTTATCGATTAAAAACAAGCGACACCGCCAAAAACAGTTTTTTTACAGTAAGAATAGCTTTGCCAAAAACAGTCTTAAACAATGAAAACCATTCAAAATTAACAAAAAAACAAAACAATAGTCATTTGCAAGTAACTATTTTTCAACAATCAACACGCAAACTTTCAACAAAAAAAAGCAAAAAATATAAAGCAAAAAAAAAGTACCTCTTTAAAAAATAAAGAGGCACTTATGCTAACTAACCTAATAATATAGAAACGTAACTAAACTTATGCAATCGCACTTTCTTGGCTAATGACACGCTTAACAAAAGTTCTATAAAGCACCTTGTTAGGAACAACACCCGAGGAAATGATTTGTTTTTTTCTTGAGGCAGTAGTAGAACCACTTCCAGAAGTAGCCTCTTGCAACGTTTGCGTCTGTCTAGAGCCCATAAACCAATTCATGAAATCTACATCCGAATCCAAAGCAACAGCACGTACAGAATCCTTAACAATTTCTTGAACAGGAACAACATCTAAAGCAACAGAAACAACCTTGTTTTGACCAAACATTCCAACGCTAGACAACAAGAACAATACAAACAAAACAAACAAACCTTTTCTGTTTTGAGAAAGGAAAGAAGTTGAAGTATTTTGTGCGGTTGCGTTCATATCTAATGTTTGATTTTCTTCTGCAAAGCTACAGCCATACTGCAGCCAAATAAAATATTTTCGACAAACAACACCAATACTCGTTTAAGCAACAACCCTAAACATTTAATCCTTAAAAAGTGTAGTTTATCTACTATAAAAAAAAGCCCAGACAGCTTATTTTTAATAAATTGCAAACAAAACAACCCAAAAACAACCCAAAAAAAAACCAAAAAAACCTAAATAAAAGACCAAAAACAACACCTAAAACACTAAAACCAAAACAAAAAAATCCGTAACAAGCCGCGTTGCAAAGCATCCGTAAAATCCGCGCCCAAAAACCAAAAAACGAGAACCAAACACACAACGCAAAAGCACAAAAAAAAGCGCTCCCAAATAAACAGGAACGCTCGTTATACTAGACTACTAAAGTTAATTAATATATTTTTTAGTGACTTTAACCCCATCCGAAGTAGTAATTTCTATAAACAACACTTGATGGGTCGTACCGGCATCAAAAGAAGTATGAGAAGCAGCAATAGCATCTTGCGTAAGCAACAACCTTCCTCTAACATCATAAACCTTAAGCGATGCCATAGTTATACTTCCCGAATCGATAACTATAGAGGTATCTGGTTTGTAAACCAAAATCGCATCAGCAATAAAAGAAGACGCTGCAGTACCCAAAACAGCCGCTCTATAGACAAGTACAAAACGCTCATTAAACGTTCCTGCTGCCGAGCGAAACAAATAAGGCGCTTGCTTCAAATCGTGAACCACATCCAACACCTTATCTTTCAAATAAATGTTTTGACCAGCAAACAACCCATCAAAATCATACAAACTGATTGTATAATTTTGCAAAGTACTACTATAAAAACCCAAAGGAACTTCATCAGAATCACTAAAAGGCAAAGCACGACCTTGAATAGACAAAGGAGTAGCCGCATCCAACAGCGAATACAAAGCAACCGAATTACCAGTGTTCAAAAACCCACCATCATACCCTCTATCCAATCCTTGCGTAGCACCAGAAGCATACCCTACTAAGGTTTGTTTGTAACCACCAGAGGCATCCACAACATCCAACCAAATTCTATGTTTTTCAGCAACTGCAACAGCAGCAGGCGCAACTTGGGCCATCCTAAAAAACTGATTGTTGTTTCCAACAACGCGCATAGCATTGGTAAAAGTAGCAACACCATTAGAAAGTCCTTTAATAAAAAAGGATTGTCCTGAAGCAATTTTGCCATTGGGAACCGAAGAATTTACACCAACATTGGGCGCCGAAATTGTTCCTGTACCACCAAGATAATTATAAACAGCATAATCATTAGAAGCATATTGATTGGCAGTAACCGGAGTATTGTGCGTCCAAAAATAAAGAGTAGCATCAACCACACCAACGTTAGCCGGATCAGACAAAAACAAATCGGCATTTACAGCACTCGGATAAGGATTGCCTATCAAATTCATAGCACTGGTCGATACTACTATAGGTGTTGTAAGGGTTCCATTATTAGGAACACCAACAAAACTTGCATTATAAACAGCACCAGTTACAATACTAAAACTATTAGGAGCGCGAACAATATAGCCTTTTCCAACATCCATTAAAGTCGTTGCTGGAATACTAACCCAATTGGCAAGCGCCGGATCAAACTTAAAGTATTTATCATATAAAGTAAGTGGCGAAAGTGACAACAACGTTTGAGGCGCAACCGGCGTAGACCAATAAGTAAAGTCATAACGCTTCATCGGCATGGTGTTGCGCTTATAAGTAACGTTACCACTATTGGCAACAGCATTAACCTGAACCAAACTAGAGGCATCCTCAAAAGTCAACGAACCACCAGCGACAACAACATCATTTGTTACAACAAGCGAATGACCTGCATTAAAAACAACAGCACCAGAATTGATACGAACCGAACAAGCATTCAAATCAGCCGTAGAAGAATAAGCACCATTAAAAATAACCCGAGTGGACGACGTAGGGACACCAGCACTCCAAGCGCTTCCATTCCAAGTGGTAGAAGGAAACGACACATAAACAATGTTGGACGTAAGCTGCGCGCAAACACCACTCTTTACAACAGCTCTAAAATACCTAATGGTACTAAAAACACCCATCTGAGCAACCGTCAACGTAGTAGAGGAACTAGCAATCGGATTGACATTTACGGTAAAAGCAGCATCGTCGGCATATTCCCAACGCACAACACTTCCAACACTTCCGGTCAATTGCAAATCAGAGGCAGGCAAACCAGTACAAATAGATTGACTAGAAGACAAAACACCAGCAACAGTTTGAGGCGAAACAGTAACAACATTAGCAATAGAGCGCGAGCAACCATTAGATCCTGTTAAAGTTGCCGTATAAGTAATAGTACTGGTTGGTTTAGTATAAACAATAGTAAGTGCCGTACCAGCAACATAAGGTACAGTCGCATCAGCATCGGTATACAAATCGGTTGCAGGCGACCAACTCAAGGCGGCATTCAACGTTCCCGAAATCAAAACATTATCCACTGCCCAACAATAACCCCAATTAGATTCGTAGTTAAAGCGCAATTTCAAATTGGCATTCCCTAAATATGAAGCCAAATTCACAGTAGAATTCACAAATCCCGAAGGACTGCCTTGCACCGAAGTAAAAGACTGAACCGTAGTCCAAACAGTGCCGCCATCACTAGAAACTTGAACATTAAATTTATCAAACGTAATAGCACGGATGTAATGCCAAAATTTTAGTGTAGCACTCGTGTAGCCAACCAAACTAAAAGCAGGCGATGTTAAGGTAGTCCTAGTATAAGTTCCTACAACACCACTTTGCGAATCGGAATTGGCCAAATAAAATTGGGTAGCATCATTACTACTAAACAAAGCATTCCATCCAAAACCATTGATGTAATTATAACCACTAGGCTTCAAAGTCCATTGCGAAGCTGTAGTATTACCTCCTGTAGAAGTATTAGCAACAACCCAATTAGTTGTTGGAGCATTAAATTTTTCATCCATAACCACGGCTGGTGTAGCAATACTAGTACTGCCAAACAAAGGCTGAACACTTCCATAACAAAGCGACGGATTGACCGGAAGAACAGAAACAGCAGGCGGTGCTTGTTTAACATTTACAGTTAAAACAGCAATCGCACCACACAAACTTCCAGAAGTTTGATTAGCCAATAACGTATAAGTGGTAGTGGTAGTAGGATTAAAAGTAAACCCAGCAGCCAAAGAACCAGATACGCCTGTACTAGGCGACCATACCAGTGTTGAATAACTAGCACCGCCAACAACCATAACCGGAGCCGACAGTTCATCTTCACAAATAGTAAGCACACTAGTGCTCAAAGACAAACTTGGTGGCGCAGTAACCGTTGCCGCAACAGCAACTCTGCTCGAAAGACATTCGGTGGTAAACTTCCAGTTATAAGCACCCAACTGAAACAAATCATCAATGTTATTTCCTGTAATTTGAGCTACAGAAGAAAGATAAGGATAAGACGTATTAGTAGTATTCATGCGCAACCCAGAAGCAGGAAGCGTATCAAAATATAAATTATAAGTACCCGGTACCAAGGGATAATTCATGGTAATTTGTTGCAATGTAGCACCTCCAGAAACCGAAGTAGTAAACGGAAAAGACGCCAACGTAATATTAGCCGAATTTCGAACTACCAATTTTCCGGTTTGTCCCGAAACCATAGGAAAAATATCTACAGACTGCAAAGAAGTGGGAGAAAATACACTAAAATTAACCAAAGCTTGAAAATTCTGAACGCCTTTCAATCCCAATTGCGTTGTCGGATTCAAAGGACCTAATTTCGCAATAGCACCAAAAGCCCTAGACTCTGCATAATAAGTAGTAGTCGCACTAATAGGCGCGGTGGTAAAAGTGGTTCCAGATCCAACCAGCGTGCCTCCAAAAGCAGCATCATACCATCGAATAGCAGCTCCAGCACTAGGTGTAGCAGTCAAAGTAACCGTACCATATCCACATCGGGTTACTGGAACTGTAGATACAACCAAAGGTGTAGAACATTCCGTATTAAAAGACTCTTCCAAAGACCAAACACTCGCATCCGTTGCACTACACGAACCACGAACCCAAAGCCAGTAAAAAGTACTCGGACTCAAACTTGTAAAATTCAAAGTAGTAATCCCAGCTCCAACAGAACCAGTAGGAACCGTAGCTCCGGTAGGCGGTGTGGCGGTTGTTGAAAGATAATATTGATAGCCCAAAGCAGGCAATGCCGTAGCTGCAGTCCAATGGGCTGTAGCCGTAGTAGCACCAACAGCACTAACAGTAACATCCGTAGGCTCAATACAAGTAGGCGACAAAGTCACGCTAATATCATCCACAACAATATAACTTTGAGCAGCAATACTGTTGCCGTGAAATCCTATAGTATAAATACCCGAACTCGCAGGCGTAAAATCTACTTGAACAGTTTCATAAAAACTATTGTCAACACTAGTTAAAGTAACCAACGTAGTAGTCATAGCAACTACCGTTTGACCAAGTCCTAAGGAAGCTTTCAAATTTTCAGACGTAGAACCTAGTGTACCGGTATTATAACTAAACTTCAAGCGGTAAGAAACGCCTCCAGTCATACTCAATCCTGGCAGAAAAAACCAATCATTCATGTCAACACTACCACCATTGATTTGAATAGAATTGGAAGCAGAAGCAAAATTTACAGACTGTGTTTTCCATTGATTGGCATCAGCATTAACATTCAAAACACCATAACAACTCGGAACAGTTCCAACAGTTGTAGTATCAAAATTTTGAGTATAAGGAATAGTGTAATACCCACAAGTAGTAGTAACCGTTTGAGTAGCACTATTTAAAATACAACCCGGACCCAAAGCCCTAACCCTATAGTAATAAGTAGTAAAAGGCGACAATCCAGATACAACCAACGAAGTAGTGCCTACAGGCAAGTTCAAAGCCGAATAACCTGGGAATAAAGCCGTGAAAGTTGAAGTAGTAGAAACATCAATAGAATAACCGGTAGCTCCAGCAACCGCTGTCCAATTGGCAGTAAAATCATTACCTCCAACAGGTGCAGCCGGAGCAGAGGTAGTCGATGTAAAACAAGTAGTAGCACTACCAAAAAGTGGAGCGCTCATATTATAAAATGGAGCACCCATACATTTGTCATTGTACGAAATAACCCAGTAATAATAAGTCGTGCTAGGCAACAACCCTATTTGTGTAAAAGTCAATAAATTAGAATTTGCAACAACCCTATAAACAGGCGCTGTTCCAATATTCGTACCAACAGCATAAATAGATCGGTTAACAATAAGAGCCGAAGTTGGAGCTACATTGGTAGTACTTCGCAAAATCAAATATTTTGTGGGTGACGAGGCA